>NZ_JBKXLD010000126.1:0-5873 GCF_047010065.1 Allobaculum sp. | reverse complement strand
TGTTCGGTACGATCTGCCAGTACATCCAGATACGCTTCCTGAGAAGACGTCTTTTTGACCTGAATATCGGTATAGCCGCTAAATGCCGGAAGAAGATCTTCATGGGCGTCCGCGTAATGGAAGTCGCAGATGGTCGAAAAGAGCGACATGAGTTCCGGTAAATTGTGGAACGTGGAAAAGCGCGTCACTGGTCGCAGCGAAGATGCATCCACATCAACTTCAAAGTTAGTCTCACGCTGCGCAAATGTATTGATCCACTGGTCGAAGCTGGAAATCTGCAGATCTTCAAGCGCATCAGGCTGGAGATAGTTTTGCAAAACGAACAGATCCGCCAGCGAGTTGGTCAGAGGCGTGCCGGTCGAAAAAATCATGCGGTCGACGGTTTTGCATTTCTCGACCATTTCCTTGCATTTGACCGCCCCTTCGGAATGAAGTCCGACGACATTATCGGCTTTGCAGAAGAGCGGGATGTTTTTGTATTTATGGACTTCGTCCACAAAGAGAACATCAAAATCCAGATCATCAAATCCCAGTCCGGGATTGGGATTTTCGCTCACCTTATCACGGTAGCGCTCGAGGGTTCGTGTCATCGATTCGAGCTTGCTTTCCAGTTTGGCACGCATCGGTCCTCTTGTATTCAGCCAGCTCTGACGGACTTTCTGGATTTCCTCCTGCTGCATTTCCACCCAGTAAGAAGGCGTCATTTTAATGCGGTCAAAAATGGAATGCGGAATATAACACACTGTAAAATCCGATGTCCGGATTTTTTCCAGTGTCTCTTCTCGGTTTTTCGGTCGGAAATCCGCTGGCCCGATAGCGAGTATGTCATCTTCTGGATACAGAAGTTCATGCGCATCCAGAAATTCCTGATACACCTGGTTTGGCATTGTAATCAGAATGCGTTTGGCCAGACCGAGTCGATGCAGTTCATGCGCGCCGCAAATCATTTCGTACGTTTTTCCCGTTCCGACTTCATGGGCGAGCAGTACGTTTTCATCCGAAAGAAGGATTCGCGCGATCGCGTTGATCTGGTGCGGATACAGATGAATATCCGGGTTCAGATCTGGGAATTCGAGAAAGGTTCCGTCAAATTCCGTCGTTCCATACGAAGAAAACTCTTCGTTATACGCCGTTTCGAGCTCTTCCATACGGTGGAGATCGGATTTGCACCAGTCAACAAACGCTTCAATGATTTTCTGCTGCTTTTCCTGCGCTTCCTGCGTCTTTTCCTTGTTCAGAAAGGATTTCGTAACAAAGTCGCCTTTTTCGTAAACGACTTTTCGATCATAGACTTTTACCGTTCGCGCATTCATCGTCTGTTCAATGATCTTCAAAGCGGAAATGTCCATGGTACCGTAGACCATTTCGTTCAGTACGGAAAATACTTCTCCGGATTTGAACTGAACGCGCCATAAGCCGAGCGTCGGTTCATAAATTACCGATCCTTCCATGAATACGCCCAGAAGTTCCTTAACGAAATCGGTATACATTTCTTCTGGAATCCAGGTGGCTCCCAGCGTGATATGAATGTGTTCGATATCAATTCTGGGCGGCAGCTTGCGATCGAGCGCGTCCAGATTGGCCTGAAAATAGCCCGGGCAGCGTTTCTCATAAGCATCGGCACGCATCCGTTTCTGACGGAGGTTTCCGTTCAGATAGCTTGCGGCCAGTACCCAGCCGTCACTGAGATCGTATTCTTCCGAAATCTTCATATGATCGGGATCCTGGAAAATGCCGTGGCCGCGAAGACGTCCAATCAGCTCTTCGATGCTCAGGCCGGAAGCTTTGCTCATCCATTTGAGATCGACGCGTCCATTTTCACGAAGACTGCCGATCAGCGCATCCCCTGCAGATCCTTCTGGAATTTGTACGGAAGGATCTGGAATCTCTTCCTGGGCAGATGCCTCTTCTGACTCTTCCTCTGGATCCATATCATAAAAAAGATCCATTTCTTCATACTGCATATCCGAATCGTACGCTCACCCTTTTCTTCTCTGGCACAAGCTTTCAAATCATCCAATCCAAAACGGTTTGCGGATTATGAATTTCGATCGGAATCGTTTCATCTCTGCATTGTTTAAATCGGATTCTCTCCTGCGCAATGCTTTATTTTCGCACGTTTTCCAGTAAAAAGGAAGACAAGGTACTCTTTCTCTGCTAACGGACTATTCGAAATTCTTCGATCGCGATCCCCCAGTCAAAAAAAGAGCGGTTTTCATACGAAAGCAGAAAAACATTATTTCAATTTATTTTCGGAAATTGATTGCGGTGTTTCAGAAAGGCATGATGAAACACAGAAAAAATGAGACCGGATCGGACCTGCTGTATCGATCTCCCTATCGCATCCAGGCAAAGACATGAAATTTCATATCCGATCTGCCTGAACCGCTGCTTTGAACAAAGGAAAGGCTGATCGCCAGACAGGCATCTTCAGATCGTATTCGGTCATTCAGTGAAAGGAACTGCATCATGACAACTCGTGTTGGTATTGTCGGTTACGGCAATCTGGGAAAAGGTACAGAAAAAGCCATTCAGGCTGCACCAGATCTTGAGCTGGCAGGCATCTTTACCCGCCGTAATCCCGAAAGTGTTCATCCCGTTTCAAATACGCCCGTCTACTCCATGGACGATCTTGAAAAATTCAAAGAAGATATCGATGTTCTGATTCTCTGCGGCGGTTCGGCTTCGGACCTTCCCGTTCAGACTCCGCAGCTGGCTAAACTGTTTAATGTGGTGGATTCGTTCGATACGCATGCCAGAATTCCAGAACATTTTGCGAATGTAGATCAGGCCGCAAAAGAAGGCGGCAAAACCGCAGCCATTTCTATTGGCTGGGATCCAGGACTCTTCTCTCTCGTTCGTCTGCTTTCTGAATCGATTCTTCCCGACGGCGATACGTACACCTTCTGGGGCAAAGGCGTATCGCAAGGCCATTCCGATGCGATCCGCGGCATCGAAGGGGTCGTGGATGCCAGACAGTACACTGTACCGCGCAGCGAAGCGCTCGAAGCCGTTCGCGCAAACGAAAGACCTCAGCTCACTACCCGTCAGAAACATACGCGCGAATGTTATGTCGTCATCGAAGAAGGCGCCGATCCGGATCGTATCGAACAGGAAATCAAGACGATGCCAAACTACTTCAGCGATTACGATACGACGGTATACTTCATCTCTCAGGAAGAACTGAACCGCGATCATGCAAAGCTTCCCCATGGCGGATTCGTTCTGCGCAGCGGAGCAACCGGTGAGAATAAGCATCTCATCGAATTCTCACTCACTCTGGATTCCAATCCGGAATTCACCTCCTCTGTTCTGACCGCTGTAGCGCGCGCAGTTGTCCGCATGAACAAGGAAGGTCTTACCGGCGCGAAGACAATCTTCGACATCCCGGCAAGCTACCTTTCCTGGAAAACCGGCGAAGAACTTCGTTCCACTCTTCTTTAAACATTAATTCTCACCCTCTGTCTTTGGCGGACAGGGGGTATTTTTCGTTTTTTGCGTTTAACCGAGCCAGAAGACTGTTCTTGAGCGAATTGTTGAAAGTGTCCCTTTCTCTTGAAATGGTAGCCGTCCCATTTCTGCGGCGCTCTTATAAGCGTATCAAGTATGCGGATTTGTTATCCTTATTAAAAATCCTCTGGGTTAAAATCCATCCTGTTGGGTTAAAATCCATCCTGTATAAACACCAGAAGGAAGTCTGAATGACCAGCCAGAATTCCGGCTTTTCTTCGATGAGGATTCTTCAGAACATCCGTATTTCAATGATTGTCAGAAAGGAAGAAAGCAGAAAATTTATGACCGCAAATCCGAATACTCCCCTTACTAATTCCGTTTCCAAAGAAAAAATCGATCTGAGCAAGAAGCCGTTTCTTACCAGCCCGGAACAGAAAGCGATCGTCTTTCTGGATCTGGACGGAACGCTCTGGATGCATGAAATCATTCCCGATTCCGCATTAAAAGCAATTCGCGAAGCCAGAGAAAACGGTCATCTGATTTTCGTCAATACCGGCCGCAGCAAAGACGGTGCGATTCAGTCCATTCAGTCTGTGCCGACCAGCGGTCAGGTCTATTCCGCCGGTACAGAAATCTGGATGGATGGAAAGCGAATTTTCTACCGTCCCATGCCTTCCCATAAGGCAAAGGCGCTTTTTGATCGCCTGCAGACAACGGGCTGCGGTATCATGATTGAAGGATCTGATTCCAGTTTTTCGGACCAGATCACCAGAGACTATCTCCAGCAGCTCGCTGCCAGACAAGGCATTTCCAGCCGGTATCTTCACGTCCCGTTTTACGAGGATATGCGCGATGAAGACTGGGAAAACGTCATGAAGATTTCCGTTCATGGTCTTAAACCTGGCGAGATTGATTCCTTCCTGCAGGAAAACGGTATGGTTCTGACGCTTTTCAGCAATCAGGATTTTAAGGATCTGCTCTCTGGTGAAATTACTATGAAAGATTTGAACAAAGGCACCGCGTTTCAGTCCATTCAGGACGCTTTGCATAAACAGTTCACTACGATCGCGATTGGCGATTCCGCAAATGATCTTCCGATGTTTGAAGCTGCGGATCTGGCCATTGCAATGGGTAACGGGACACAGGAAGCCAAGGCTGCGGCCAGCTGGATTACCGATACGATCGATAACGACGGCTTATACAAAGCGTTTGAAGCGGCTGGCCTGATCAAATCCAGATAATTCCATAATTCTTCCATTCCGCTTCCATCTGATCCGGGCGATATTGGTCAGATGCGCGTGTCTGAATGCCGGATTAATTTCCTTTTTCTTCACCTTGCTTTCCGTTTCACCCCGCATTACGCTTTTATCAAAGAAGGAATGGAACCGCTTCAAACGAATACGTTTAAGAAAAGGAAATTGTAGTTTATGAAAGAAAACAGTGACAGCGTTTCTTCTTCGAAGAAACAGCTCGATGTACCACCTGCCCCTCCTGCAGCTGCAGAGTCAAAGACGGAAGCAGCGGAAAAAGAAACGTCCAGCATTCCCGCTGGCTATGAAGAAATCGGCCGTACCGATTTCAAGGACCAAAGGCTGATGCTCTGGATCAATATCATTGGTTCAATTCCGCCTGCTGCCGGCTTTCTCTGGTACATCATTTATTTCTTTAAGAACGATCTGCCTTATGCACAGTTCAACAGAGATTTTTTCTGGTACTGCCTCATTTACGTCGTCTACATCGTTCTCCACGAGCTGACACACGGAATCGTGTATTCCTTAGCCACACGCAGGAAACTCTGCTTTGGCTTTAATGGAATGATCGCCTGGTGCGGCGTTCCCAATGTCTATGTCAATCGAGCCACTGCTCTGACCGCTCTGCTCGCTCCGTTTGTGGTCTTTGACATTGTCTTTGGAATCCTGTGCTATCACCCGATCGTTGCCTGGATGCAGCCAGTCTTTGTGCTTCTGCTTCTGACCCACATTGGCGGCTGCATTGGCGATCTGTACGATACCTGGCTGATCCTTTTTGACTATCGCCAGAAAGGTCTGCTTATGAAAGATGACGGTCCTACCCAGATCTTCTACGCGCCAATTGAAGAGGAAAAGCATTAAGGCGGCTTGATAAAAGGCATGGTATGAATTTACGAACCCGCCAATCAAACACCGTGAACCAAAAAAACAAGAACGAGGTTCGGATTTTTCCATTCCGAAATGGTCTGGAGGGAAATCCGAACCTCGTTTTGATTTCTGTCGCAGTTCATGCGCAGCAGATAAAAAAAGAGCCCGTTTCCGAAGAAACAGACTCTCCTTTTTTTTGAAAGAATGAAGATTTGCGTAAATCCGATTTACCAGGACGGATCCGTCAGATTGTTTGAATTCAGCAGGAACTCGCGTTTCTGCTCATCCTCTTCGATCAGATCG
>NZ_JBKXLD010000125.1:0-5952 GCF_047010065.1 Allobaculum sp. | reverse complement strand
CCTTGGAATAGGTTGACTCTAAAAAAATTGTCCACTTTCTGGGGTACAGTTTAAAATGCCTTGCAGATTTTAGAAAAGCTCGCCTTTTCAATAGGTAAAAGGCGATGAACGCAAAAAAAGCCGAGAGGAAAACAATATTCCTTTCGGCTTGAATCTGCACGGACATCATCCATTTTTACCAGAAACTGTTTTTCCGTTCTGGGACAGACGACCTGTTATTAAACATTTAAAAGTATGGGGAAAACTAGTTTTCCAGGAATTCGAACTCGTAGCCTTCGAGTTCCACCACGTCGCCGTCTTCCGCGCCGGCTTCGCGCAAATGCTTATCGATGCCAAGGAAGCGCATCTGATTGGCGAAGTTGTAGAAGTCCTCATCTGTATTGAGCTTGTCGAGATTGAAGTTTTTCTTGATGAGCGGTCCATAGACTTTGTAGCGTCCAGGAGCCGCCTGCTCGATCGTAAAGGGCTTCTCTTTTTCGGCGAACGTATACGTAACGCCCTGATCCTGCTCGTTTTCGTCGAGGACCGGGAAAACCGGCGTCGTCTCGAGCAGATCGGCCGCTTTGCGCAGTACCGGATCCAGGCCTTCGTGAATGAGGGTCATCGTCTCAAAGACTTCGAGATCCGGATAGGCTTCCTTGAAGCGGCGCAGATTTTCCTGTGCATGTTCTTCGTCCATTTTATTGGCGACCACAATCTGCGGGCGTTCAAGCAGACGCAGATGGTAGTTTTCGAGTTCCTTGTTGATATTGGCGTAATCCTGTACCGGATCACGCCCTTCTTCGCCGCCCATGTCGATGACATGAATGATAACGCGGCAGCGTTCGATATGACGAAGGAACTGATGGCCAAGGCCCTTTCCTTCGCTGGCGCCGTCAATCAGCCCTGGCAGGTCCGCCATGACAAAGCTGCGGCCGTCCTTGGTCTGGACTACGCCGACGTTTGGCGTAATGGTCGTAAACGGATAATCGCCGATTTCCGGGCGGGCACGCGATACAGCGTCCAGGAATGTAGATTTGCCGACCGACGGATAGCCGACGAGGCCGACATCCGCAAGGGTGCGCAGTTCGACGATGACATCGAATTCTTCACCTTCCTTGCCCGGCTCCGCATAGCGCGGGGCGACGTTGCGGGACGATTTAAATCGCGAGTTTCCGCGTCCGCCCTGGCCGCCTTTCGCGACAACCTGCTGCTGATGGGCTTCCGTCAGATCGGCCAGAATCTGGCCGGTATCGGCACGCTTGACGATTGTGCCGAGCGGCACTTTAACAATACGATCGCAGGCGTTGGCGCCGTGCATCCGCTTGTTCTTTCCCTTCTCCCCTTCCTGGGCACGGATAATCCGGTTGAAACGCAGATCCAGAAGGGTGACCATACCGGGATCGGCTTCAAAGATGACGCTGCCGCCATTTCCTCCGTCTCCTCCGAAAGGACCTCCATTGGCAATATATTTTTCGTGTTTGAACGACACGAGTCCATCGCCGCCCTTACCGGCTTTGACGTGAACTTTGACCTGATCTACAAACATGCTGGTACCTCACTCTCCTGATCATCATATTTCATACATGAAAAAAGAGCCTTGGACAGGCTCAATTTAATGTTTGCTTAGTCAACTGGGTAAACAGAAACTTTCTTTCTTGTTTTGCCGAGTCTTTCGTATTTAACAACGCCGTCAACTGTAGCGAAGAGCGTATCGTCGCCGCCTCTGCCTACATTTGTCCCGGGATGAATTTTAGTTCCGCGCTGACGGTAGATGACAGCACCGGCCAGACATTTCTGTCCGTCTGCGAGTTTCGCACCAAGGCGTTTGGAGTGCGAATCACGGCCGTTCTTTGTCGAACCTACACCTTTTTTGGAAGCGAAGAACTGAAGGTCCATATTAAAACGCATGATTTTACCTCTTTCTCTTCGGATGATTGAAATATAAAGCTGCACGTTAATCCGTTCCCAGCTGGATGTGCTTTGGATACGTCTGCGCCATGCACTGAAGCTGAAGCGCAACCATGTCCAGAGCCGTCTGCAGTTTCTCACTGCTCGTCTGAACATCGATGAGAATGCGGTTGTCTTCGCAGACAAGCCGGCAGGCTTCTGGGAACATTTCGTCGATCGCGTTTAATGCGGATATGGAAATGGCTGATACGCCGCAGCACACCAGGTCTTCTCCGTATGGAGCCGACAGAGCGTGTCCGGTAATCTTAATTTCCTGAATATCCGTGCCGCGCCGAGCAATACGGATCCGAATCATTAAGCCTGAATGGATTCGATTTTAACGCGCGTATAGGGCTGTCTGTGACCCTGTTTTCTGCGTGTGGAAGATTTTTTCGGGCGGTATTTCACGATCGTGATTTTCTTGCCTTTGCCCTGTTTTTCAACCACGCCGGTTACAACGGCGCCCTCCACGAAGGGTTTGCCGATTTTTCCGTCTGCGTACAGAACTTTGTCGAATGTTACGGTTTCACCTTCCTGAGCGTTCAGTTTTTCTACCCAGATTACGGATCCGTCTTCAACCTTGATCTGTTTTCCGCCGGTTTCGATAATTGCGTACATAGATGGTCTCCTTTCCGATTCTTGATACTCGCCATGAAGGCGGGCTTGTCGCCGCTTTAAAGCCTCTTCTGTGCGGTTGCAAGTCGTGAAGACTGCAACAGACATATATTAATGATTCCTTATGTCCGCGTCAAGTAGGTAAATTGAGCCTTTAGGCAAAGGCGAATTGCTTTTTTGTCATTGGCCGCGAAGCCAGCCGCCGAAAGGGTTTTCGTTTCTTTTTTGGATTCAGCATCCTGATTTTTGAGTTTTTTTCTGCTTGATTCTTCTTAGTTCTGCCTTTCGTTATCTGTTTGTACCGGCTCGAATCGTTTCAGACCGGTACGACTCATTGGCTCAGCGCCGTCGGACTGGACCAGAACTGAGCGGCAGAAAGTGGAGTTCAAAAATCGCCATGGACCCTTCCCTTCGCTGATCCATCCTGCCCTGGGCGACCACAAACGCACCGTCTTTCAAATCGTCCTGCGCTCTGGCATACGTCGTGGGCATGACAGCGCCTTCCATCTGTCCGGTATCGTCATCGAGCGTAACGTAAGCCATCGTATCGCCTTTCTTCGTCTTATGCAGGTGGATGCGGGAAATCATGGCGCAGATGCGTAGGCTCGTACCACCTTTGAGACGGCCTGCAGCCGCAATCGATACGAGGGATCGATCCGATGCGCGAACGCCTTCTGCCGGATGCGGGCCGCTCAGAAAGCCGAGCACGTCCTTTTCGTGAACGATTCGTCTGGCTGGATCGACGGGAAGTCTGGCGACGATCGGCGCGGAAACGCCGGCCAGACGCCACCCGCCGCCTTCGGGATCCAGCATGGCCAGATCGCCCAGACGAAGAATTTCTTCCAGCGCGGCTTCCAGACTCTCGCGGTTGATGCCCATTTCATCAAAGGCACCGGCCCGAACGAGGCTGACGATCTGCTCGTCCTTGATTTTCAGTGCGGAAAGACGCAGCACCGACATGACCGGATCCGTAAAGGGGCCATGTTCCTGGCGCTCCTGTTCAATCTTTTCAGCCTGCTGTCTCGAAAACGTACGGACCTGGGTAAGCGGAATCCGAAGCGCGTTGCCTTCGATCTGATAACGGGTACCGGAGCGGTTGAGCGATACTGGCAAAACGCGAATGTGCCGATGGGCGGCTTCGCCCAAAATGCTGGCGAGTTTGGCACCGGACTTGCCCGTGTAATCGAGCAGGACCTGATAAAACGACAGCGGGTAATGGGTTTTCAGCCACGCCATCTGGTAAACGATCAGACCGTACGCGTACGAATGCGACTTGTTGAAGCCGTAGTCCGCAAACTGTTCCATGATTTCAAATATTTTGTCAGCCTGTTCGGCTTCAATTCCCTGCTTCTGCGCCCCTTCTACAAAGCGGCTTTTCCAGGCTTCCATCGTTTCGCGTTTTTTCTTGGACATCGCCTTTCGCAAAATGTCCGCCTGCGCCAGAGTAAATCCGCCCAGAATTCTTGCGGCTTCCATAATCTGCTCCTGATACAGGAAAATGCCGCCGGTTTCGGCCAGAATCGGATCGATCAGCGGATGGATCGACTGTCTGGCCCGCGGGTTGAAACGGGCGTTCAGATACGTATCGATGCTTTTCATCGGGCCCGGTCGATACAGCGCCAGAATGGCGGCAATATCTTCAAAGCGTTCCGGCTTGAAGCGCAAAATGAGCTGACGAATGCCAGAACTTTCCAGCTGAAAGACGCCCAGCGTATCGCCGGTGCGCAGCAGCGCATACACTTGCGGATCGTTTAAAGGCAGATGGAGCGGTTCGATCACCGGACCGTTCTGGCGCTGAATTTCCTGCAGGATTTCTTCGATCATGCTTAAGTTGCGCAGCGCCAGAAAGTCGAATTTGATCAGACCAATTTCTTCGAGATGTTCCATCGAAAACTGAACGGCAGGGACGCTGCTGCCGTCGTCCATCATCGGTGCCTGTTCGGTAATCACATCCCGCGCCAGCACAATACCGCCGGCATGAATGGACGTATGTCTTGGAAAGCCTTCAATGGCGCAGGCGGCGTGATACAGCTTTTTGAGCGAGGGCGAATTCTCTACCAGCGAAGAAAACGCGCGGCTTTGTGCATAGACCGACGGCAGCGTTTCGTTTGGCATCGTCGCCGCAATCGCCGTCAGCTTGTCCGCTTCCCGTACGCCAAGACCTAATGCCTTCGCGCAGTCGCGCAAAGCGGCACGCGCTTTTAATCGGGAGAAAGTCACGATATGGGCGACATGGCCTTTTCCATAGACGGACTGTACGTATTCGATCACTTCATCGCGGCGGTTATCCGGAAAGTCGGTATCGATATCCGGCATGGAAATACGCTCCGGATTAAGAAAACGTTCAAAGAGCAATCCGGACTGAATCGGGTCAACGTGCGAAATGCCCAGCACCCACGAAACGAGCGATCCGGCCGCGCTGCCTCGTCCGGGACCGACGAGAATTTTGCGGGAACGCGCTTCGCGAATGAAGTCCCATACGATTAAAAAATAGTCCGCAAACCCCATGGACAAAATGACATTCAGCTCATGATCAAGCCGCTCGCGATACACTTGCGCGTTGACCGTTTTTCCCTGCAGCCGCTTTTTCAGACCGGCCAGACACAGCTCGCGCAAGTAGTCTTCACTGCTCAGATTTACCTTGTTGACAAACTGCGGCAGACTTGCTTTGGGCAGACGGTAGTCTTCAATTCGGGCGGCAATCGTTTCCGTGGCTTTGAGATCGTCCGCGTCGTAGAGCGATTCCATTTCGTCTTCTGTTCGCCAGTAGCGGCCGCTTCGTACCCGAATGTCGGGATGGTCGATCACTTTCTGCTGATTGATCGCCTGCAGAAGGCGCAGGGTGCGCTCATCTTCCGGTTTTTCGTATTCAATCCGGCTGAGCGCAACGGTCGGGATCTCTTTGAATTGGGCACGCTTTTTGAGCTGTTCATCTTTCTGACGGAAATACGGTGAATCGTGAATCGACATTGCGATATAGAGATCGTCCGGATCCAGGACAAAGGATTTGAGCGTATCGAGCAGTTCATCCAGAAGGTCTTCATTTGGCTCATGAGCGAGCGTTTCGAACACGTCGTCGCCGCCTGCGTTCATGAGAATACAGCCGTCGACATACGCCTTCATATCGTCGAGTTCAAGCGGCGTCGAGTCAGACATCAGTCGGGTAGAAAGCAGATAAAGCGAATGCAGACCCTGTCCGTTTTTGGCCAGCAGCAAAAAGGAAATCGGCTGATTTTTCCAGTTTGTCTCGACTTCCAGTCCAATGATCGGCTTGAGTCCGGCTTCTTTTGCGGCATGCACAAAAGACATCGTCGCAAACATCGAACGATGATCGGTCAGGGCCACAGCCGTCTGATGATTTTCCTTGGCGAGGCGAATGATGTCGTCAATATCGAGAACCGCCTCGAG
>NZ_JBKXLD010000124.1:0-6148 GCF_047010065.1 Allobaculum sp. | reverse complement strand
ATTATCCCAAGGAGGCGGTCGAGAAAATACCCGTCTTTTATTTGACGCTTACTTTGTGTATTTCTGTATTTCTGTGTTTCTGGACTGATTTTGGGCAGGAAGCGCCTGCAGGCGGATCTACTGAGCTTTTCCGTACCAGCCGACGCCTTCATCTTTCCAGCCGATATTCTGCAAATAATCGCGTTCATGCGCGTCGGTGGTGTAGTGATGGGCGCCCGCGCCGGTCGTATTGGGATTGTACAGACGAAGCAGCGCCTGTCCTCTGGCGTCATCGGAATACCAGCCGATGCCCTCGCTTTGCCAGCCGGCGTTTTGCAGGAAAATATATTCCTGCGGATCCGGCGTGTAGTGATGATCGCCGGCGTTGGGATTGTACAGACGGTACACCGGCGTGTGCGACTGTACGGGCGCGATCCATGCCAGTCCCTCGTCGTTCCAGCCGATGCTCGAAAGATAATTCCGTTCGCGCGAATCGGCGGTGTAAAAATGTTCGCCGGTGTTCGGATTGTACAGACGGTACATTGCCGTGCTGTCTTCCGGCCTGATTTCATCTTCTCTCGGTCCGCCGATATCGAAAATGAACTCCCGCGAACCCGTATAGTCCCGCTTCCCCGTCAGACGGATCACAGCGCGGTGCGTGTCGAGATTGACAGAAACGACTTCCGCGATGTAGTCGGCCGGATCGGCCGGCTGCCGGGTTGCCCGGATGAGAACGCGCATGTTGTCCTCAAGCTGCTGGGCGTTCTGAATTTCGCGTACGTGATCGACCTCGATATCCAGATTCCGTACCGTATCCGGCAAAATCTGGAAGTCAACCCGCTTTTCGCCCGCGTAGGCGCCGATGCCCGTCAGAATGACGGTTGCGGTGCCAGCATGCACATTGTGCAGAAAGCGCAGGGTGTAGTTCCAGTTTTCGCTTAACGGCACGCCGTCGAGAATCGCGGAAATTTCCGGACGGATTTCCTGCCCGGTAAACGTCTGATCGTCGATGGAAAGTGAAAGTCTGGACAGATCTTCCTTGCGGTAGACCGCATTATGCAAAATGCCGGTGCAGTTGTTTACGCCGGTAAAGGTAAAACGCCAGACGTACGCCTGCCCTTCCCACTCGACACGCGAAAGGTCCACCGTATAGTCGCTGCGGGGAATTTCCACGCCGTCACAGACCAGAATCGGATCGTCTTCGTCGATCTGCTGATCGAGATCCGCGTAATCGGGAATTCCCTCAATCTGGACGCCGTTGCTGATGGAGCGGATGGAAATGCGGAACGTCTGGGAAAGCGATCCGGAATAGTCTCCCATGCCGATCGCGGTGATCGTCGCTTCGCCGGCGTTCACATTGTTCGTATAGTGAAGCCGGTAATCCTGGCCTTCCACGAGCAGGGTTTCGTTAAACCAGAGGTTTGGACGGGGCCGAAGCGCCTTTCCGGTATAGATCAGATCGTCCAGACTGGACATCCACGCATTTTCGAGCGTCTTCGGTCCGCCCCAGGTTCGAACCAGTTTTCCTTTGTAATTGCCTTTGCCGGTAATCGTCAGACGGAAATAATCGGTTCCCTGCGCGCTGGTCACCTGTTCGCGCGCCACCGTGTAATCCTGATTTTCGATAAGCGGCGTGAAGCCGTTCTGTACGTACGGCTGTACGTTCTGAAGTTCAGACAGACTGTTTACGGATTCGGGAAGACTGGAGACGACGGCATTGCCGATCGACTCGGGACGAATCTGGAACGTCTGGGTAATCGTTCCGCCATAACTGCCGATGCCTTCGATGACGACCGAGGCTTCCCCCGCGTTGCAGTTGTTCACATAACGCAGCGTGTAATCCTCACCTTCCTGCAAAATGCGTCCGTAGGAAAGCGTTACCGGCGGAGTGAGCGGTTCTCCCGTGTACGTGACATCCGCAATGGGATACGTATCGGCCAGCACATCGATGCGCATGGGGCCGAATACAAGCTCCTGCTTCTCGCCGCAGTAGTTACCGATCCCGCGGATCATCGCCTGATACGGCGTGTGATAATTGTCGCCCAGCGGCAGCTCTTCGCATTCCACCGTGAAGTCGACACCTTTGACCAGCTGATGGCCGTCGCATTCGACTTGCAGGTCAGCCGCTTCGAGTTCGGCCAGACTGCGCACCATTCCCGGCATTCCCGAAACGGATCCCGATTCGATGGATCTGGGCGCAATCTCAAACGTCGTTCGTACGGTTCCGGAATACTTGCCGCATCCCGTCGCGATGATTGTGGCGGTTCCCGCGTTCACATTGTTCTGATACTGCAGGGTATAGTCCTGGCCTTCGATCAGAACGGCATCGACCAGGGTGACCGTTGCTGCCGGTGTCTGCGCCTCGCCGGTATACGTGCAGTCTGGCACATTGGAAAGTACTGCATTCACAAAGAGCGGGGCGTCGGGCAGCTGGCGAATATAGTCTTCTAAAAGCCGGCGATACTGCGCGACCGTATAGCTTTGCGCGGGTGCGCTTCGATAATTCATAAAGTTCTGCAGTTCCGTACCGTATTCCTGTCCGCGGTAGTCCTCAAAGGGAATGTACGCCGCGCCGGCATACGCGTAATTTTGAATCAGGTTCGCATAGTGGCCATACGTCGGATCGTCCAGACTGGCTCCCGCTGTGCTTTCGTACCGTTCCTTTTCGTAGTAATACCAGCCGTCAAAGGAATTTCGCGGCATTGCCAGATTGCCTCGCTGAAGCATGTCGAGATCGGGCGATCCAAAATTATCGAGGTTTTCCGCCCAGCTGATCCAGCCGGCGGGCTTGGATACCCAGTCGAGGGGCGCATGATCGTAATTTTCGTTTTCGTGATACTGATCGTACGACCAGTTGGCCCGAATCTGCGAATGCGCCATCAGGGCGTCCGTGATCCTGTATTCGCTCTTGCCCAGAAAGCGGCGGATCGTGTTGGCATCCTCGAGAATATCCAGCGACTTCAGCATGTTTTTCAGACTGGTCGCGTCGTGTTCGGCGCCCATTTCGGTATACGCCGCTTTTTCGTTCAGAATCTGGAGCGCCTCGCTCTGGTTTCGATACGCAAAAAAGCCGCGGGATCCGTCTGCGTAGCGATAGCTGCTCGCCTTCTTTCGCACGCTCTCCTGCGGCTGCGATGCCGCTTCAGAGTCAGCCGACAGGACCGCATCTGGATCGGCGCTTTGCGAAAGGGCTTCAATCATTGGCCGGACTTCTCCGGTTTCAGGCAGCGTTTCTTCCTGTGCATTCGGGCCGGACGTTCCATAAATGGAGTATGGCTGGCTCAGCAGCGAAAGCGAGAAGATCACCGACAAAATCTTTCGTCCTTTTTTCATTTCCGTCTCCTTTCTCAAATTCCCTGTTTTTGTACACTGCCGCCTGCCCACAGCGCGCAGCCGCTTTCTCTTTTCCCCTGTTTTCGTTCGCCTGGATCCCCTTAAAATCCTTTGCCTGTCGGCGTTTCGCTTTTGGAAATCACACGGTTTTCTTTTTAAAAACAACGTCTGTTACTGAAAATACATTGTCGTGCGTATTTGAAAGAACGAAACGTCTTTTTCTATATTCAGCATGAGCGTATCGCGAGCGTTTTGCTTTATTTTTGGTTTTCTCTTCCCGTTTTCGGGCAAAACTCCTGTCATTCTGTACGAAAAAACGATCAGATCCGCGATAGATACCGGACCTGTATACCTTATTATTTTCGCTCTAATAAAGGGCTGCGGCAGGCTTCCTGCGCAAGGGCAAACCTTATCGGTCTGTCTTAAGAAATTGTTGAGAGGTATTCTCTATTTCTTCCATTGGCAAAGCCGTTCTGGACCTGTATCTTCAAACTGTTCTCTTCTGCAAGACAGGATTTTGTCGTTCATTTTTGAGGACTGAAACAGATGGGTACGATATTGTTACAGAGAATGGATAAATTTTTCTTCCGACCTTCTTACCCGCTTTTCGAAGAAAAAATCCAAATTTTGTGAAATTGACGAAGGCTGGCACTCTTACTGTACTTGTGCTAATTCTGCGTCATAATAGGATTCATTCAAACAGCCCCCGGATCGAACCGCGTTCGAATCCTGGAATGGAGGTTCCATGAACTTTTCTCAAAACAAAAATGGCGGATCGAAAAAGCCCGCCAGAAAGAACCTGAAATATCTGATCCTCACCTTTGCGATGATCATTGTTTTCTGCCTTCTGCTTTTTCCCTCCACAGTTTTTAACCGTTCTTCTTCGGCTGTGCCTTATTCTCAGTTTGTTTCGGAAGTTACGGACAAAAAAGTGGATGAAGTTCAGATCAGCGGCGATACCGCCCGTTATACGCTGAAAGGCGACGAAAACAAAGTCTACACCACAACCCTCATCAACGATCCCGGTCTGGTGGACCGCATGATCGAAGGGGATGTGAAGTTTGAAGAAATTCCGCAGCGGGAAAACAACGTCTTCGTAAGCGTTCTGATTTCCCTGCTTCCCTGGATTCTCATCTGGGGCATGGTCTGGTGGCTCTTCCGCTCCATGCGAAAGAGAATGTCTTCCGGATCCGCGGATTTCAAGTTCACCAATCCATCGGATGACGACGGCGATGATGACGGCGGCTCCGGTGGCGGATTCCCGTTTGGCGGATTCGGCAATATGGGCATGGGCATGGGAAAATCCAATGCCAAAGTCTATAAAGGCGAAATGACCCACACGACGTTCAAGGACGTTGCCGGCCAGGATGAAGCCAAGCAGAACCTGCAGGAAATGGTCGACTTCCTGAACGAACCGAAAAAGTACACCGAAATCGGTGCGAAAATGCCAAAAGGCGCGCTGTTAGTCGGCCCTCCGGGAACTGGTAAAACGCTGCTGGCCCGTGCGGTAGCCGGTGAAGCCGGCGTTCCGTTCTACTTCATTGCCGGTTCGGAATTCGTGGAAATGTTTGTCGGCCGCGGTGCTGCCCGCGTTCGCGACCTGTTCAAGGAAGCGAGAAAGCACGCGCCCTGCATTATCTTTATCGACGAGATCGATACGATCGGTAAAAAGCGTGACGGTTCCGGATTCAACGGAAACGACGAACGCGAACAGACGCTCAACCAGCTGCTCGCGGAAATGGACGGCTTTGACGGCTCGAAGGGCATCGTCCTTCTGGCAGCCACCAACCGTCCGGAATCGCTTGACCCGGCGCTGACCCGTCCGGGACGTTTCGACCGCCGCATTCCGGTTGAACTGCCGGATCTTGAAGGCCGTCGCGAAATCCTCATGCTTCACGCCAAAAACGTCAAGACCTCCCCGAATATCGACTACAACATGATCGCCCGCGCTTCCGCCGGTACGTCCGGTGCCGACCTGGCCAACATCGTTAACGAAGGCGCTCTGCTCGCCGTCCGCGACGGACGCAAGCAGGTGACCCAGCGCGATATGGAAGAAGCCATTGAAATCGTCATTGCCGGCGAACAGAAGAAAAACAAAGTTATTTCTCCGCGCGAACGCATGATTGTCGCCTACCACGAAATCGGTCACGCGCTGGTTTCCGCCTACTGCACCGATGCCGCACCGGTTCACAAGATCACCATCATTCCGCGAACCAAAGGCGCTCTCGGCTACACGATGCAGGTGGATGAAGAAGAAAACAACCTGCTGACCAAAGACGAGCTGTATTCCCGCATCGTTACGTACTGCGGCGGCCGTGCCGCGGAAGATCTGATCTTCCACTCCATCACGTCCGGCGCCAGCAACGATATCGAAATGGCGACCAAGACGGCCCGCATGATGATCACCCGTCTGGGCATGTCCGATCAGTTTGGCATGACCGCTCTTGAAACGGTCAACAACCAGTACCTTGGCGGCGACACTTCGCTCGCCTGCTCTTCTGACACTTCCGCAGCCATTGACCGCGAAGTGATCGAACTGATCAACAAAGCCTACAAAGAGGCGTACCAGATCCTGAATGACCACGTCATGAAACTTCATGAACTGGCCAAGTATCTGTACGAAAAAGAAACGATCACCGGCGAAGAATTCACGGAAATTCTTCATAAGGACGAGGATTCCGAAAAGCAGGCTTAAACCCGAAGCCGCAAAGCTGTACTTGATTACGAACAGAGGCCGATTCGTCTGCCTCTGTTTTTTTGCAGGCTGCCATCCTGTTCTGAACCGTAAGTGTCAAACAATCGACGGGTATACGCGAGACTGAATATTAGATACGCT
>NZ_JBKXLD010000123.1:0-6235 GCF_047010065.1 Allobaculum sp. | reverse complement strand
GTTTCTTATTGTCGAGCGACTTCAGCGTCGAAAACACAGTATCAAACGCGCACAGAACGCCGTCTTCGGTATATAGCGAACCGATAACCGCGTCGGTTACGTTTTCCGCGCCCAGTTCTTCCTTGGCCTTTTTGGCCTGATCCACGATCGCAAATACTGTGTCCACAATCGGTTTGCGGTTTACGCTGTCTTTTACAAAACTCATAACTGATCGTCCTTTCTGATGGAATAGCTGCCCAGTGAACGGACAGACGTACAGACGGCACTTAACGCCTGCAGACAGGCTTCCACATTCTGTCTGGACGTATGACCGGCCAGCTGTACGAAGAAATAATATTCAAACGGCCGGCTCTTGACCGGGCGCGACTGCAGATTGTCCATGTTGAGATCAAAAGCGGCAATGACGTTAATGGCTTTCGCCAGAGCGCCCGCGCTGTCCGGTACCGTCAGAAGCAAAGAGGAAACCTCATTTTCCTGCGCATTCGGAACGGCTGAAATGACCAGAAAGCGGGTGGTATTCGAGGCGCTGCCTTCGATGTTTTCGGCAAGAATGTCCAGATCGTAGAGGCTCGCGTTGTCTCTGGCTCCAATCGCGGCTTTTGCCGGATCGGCCTGCTGCGCGATATACTGGGCAGCCATGGCGGTATTCGGATAACAGATCGTCTCCACGCCCAGCGCGTCCAGGAACGTCTTGGACTGCCAGAGCGCCTGATCTTTCGAATACACCCAGCGCACCTCCTTGAGCTGCGCCCCTTTTACGCCAAGCAGGCACTGGCGTATGCGGATGTCCGCGGCCTCAACAATGTACAGGCCGGATTCGAAAAGCAGATCGAGCACTTCGCCGACCAGACCGGAATTCGAATTTTCCAGAGGCACAACGCCATAGCGGACTTCGTTTTCCTGCACTTTCTTAAACACGTCCGCAAAGCTCGCGCAGGATACGGCTTCCGCCTGCGGAAACAGCGTACGGGTGGCCGAGCAGGCAAACGCGCCTTCCACGCCGCAGTAAGCCACTTTGTTGGCGTTGAGCATCTGCCGCTGCTGTTTTTTGGATAGATCCATCAGCGTCTGCATCCATTGGGCAAAATCGCCCTTCAGATCCGGCTTGCTGATTCTCTGTTTTGCTTTTTCGAGAACCTGCGCTTCACGGCTTTCATCAAAGACCGCCATGTCGTGCTTTTTTTTATAGGCAGCAACGATTTCCGTGAGTTTCATACGCGCTTCAAAAAGCGAAGCCAGCTGCTCGTCAATCTTATCAATTGTGTTTCTTGCTTTTTCAAGCGAATTCATAGACATCACCGTGCCTATTCTATCATCGCGTCTTCTGGCGATTCGATTGTTTTCCTTTTCCGGCATGGTACGCGGGAGAACTCAGGCGGATTCCGTCGGATTCTCTGCGCTTTTTACACGTTCTCTTACGCGTTCTTTTCCCGTTCTTTTTCAGATTCTCTCGATGGGGATTCTTTTCGCTCTGGAGGGCCAGATTCGGACAGAAAAGCAGGAGGCTGCCCCGATGAAACGCCTCCTGCTTTTTGCCGTTCTTTCGATTCACTTTGCCTGCGGATAATAGAATTTGTAAAAGTTACTGAATCGATGCGACCAGTCTGCGGACTTCTTCCAGTTCCGGCTAGCCGGCAGCATCGCCATCTCTGTCGTTTCCTCCAGCCAGAACATGGCCGAGATTTTTCCAGCGGAGATGTTCGGCCAGATGATTGTAATAGTCCAGGACATCTTCAAACTCATCGCCGGCGGCAGACATCAGCAGCGCGCAGGCCCGACCATGACCGCGCAGAAGATTTTCCCTGCCTTCTTCGAGCGCGACCAGCCGGTCAAACGCCGCACGAAGCTAACCGCTGAGCGTCCAGTAATAGAGCGGCGAAGCGAGGACGACGACATTGCTTTCCTTAATGGCCGGATAAATTTTAGCCATATCGTCGTGCTGTACGCACGGCATTTCCAGCGCGCTGTTTGCGCAGAAGCAGCCGCGGCAGCCGTGGATGTTCATATCGTCCGGGATCGTCCGGGAAAAACTCCGTGACCGTATGGCCCTCGCTTTTGCCCCTTCGCTGAAGGCTTTCGTCAGCGCCGCGGTATTTCCTTTTCTTTGCGGACTTCCATTGAGAATCACAATGCGTTTTGCCATGGCAAGACCTTCTATTTCTTCAGCAGGCCGGCTCCGGAATGCCAGGCCTGACCGACTGGTTCGCCGCTGGCGTAATAACCGTTTCGCATCGAATCGAAGACAAAGCTGTTCAGCTTGCCTGCATCGATGCGTCCCTGCTCATCGAGAACGTCCTCACTGGCGAGGATGTTGACGATTCGTCCAAGAATGCGCAGACCGTACGGCTGTTCCTGCATTTCCACAGCTTCACATTCGAGCGTCATGGGATACTCCGTGATAACCGGTGCCTCGACATGTTCGCTCTTCACAGAATGCAGGCCCGTACGCTCGAACTTATCCGGAACGCGATTCCCGGACACCGTGCCCAGATAATCGGATTCGCGAAGCGTCTTTACTGACGGTACAGCCAGGGTAAAGGCGCCTTTCGCCTTAAGATTGGCGACCGTTTTGTGCTCTTCAGCCAGATTCAGCGCCACCATGTCTTCGGCGCAGATGCCGCCCCAGGCCATCATCATGATGTCGGTAGTTCTGTCCTCGTTATAAGTGCCGATCATATAGGCAGGCATCGGAAACAGCCAGGGGTTTACATTAAAGCTTTTTGCCATATCAAATCCTCTTTTTGTCTGTATGAACTTTGCCCTCAAGCAGAGTGTTCTCTGCTGCAAAGGGCGTAAAGGAAAGAGGCAGGGCAGCGCTTCCGGTTTCGCCGGTTCCTGGCCAGGACGGCGGTTTGGAAAGAACCCAGACCGCGTTTGGGGCTGTTTCTTCTCTCCATGGCCTTTGGCAAAAACATCCGAATGGGGGGGCCATCCTATTTTCTTTATGCCCTCTGTTTTTTTCTTTATAATGGACTCATTATGAAAAAGACTGCAATTCTTATCCCCTGCTATAACGAATCGGCCACAATCGAAAAAGTCGTCCGCGATTACGCCGAAGCGTTCCCGCACGCAGAGATTTACGTATACGATAACAACTCCTCCGACCACACCGATGAAATCGCCAGAAACGCCGGCGCCATCGTCCGCTACGAACACAAACAGGGCAAAGGCAACGTTGTCCGCAGCATGTTCCGCGACATCGATGCCGACTGCTACATCATTGTGGACGGCGACGACACGTACCCGGCCGAAGATGCCAGGAAACTGGAAAAAGCCGTTCTGGAGCACGGCGCAGACATGGCCATCGGCGACCGCCTTTCTTCCACGTACTTCACCGAAAACAAACGCCTGTTCCACAACACCGGAAACCGTCTGGTGCGCGGCCTGATCAACACGTTTTTTGATTCCAACGTCCGCGACATCATGACAGGTCTTCGCGCATTTTCCTGGGACTTTGTAAAATCCTTCCCCGTTACGTCCAAAGGCTTTGAAATCGAAACCGAAATGACGATTTTCGCCCTCGACCACAACATGAAGCTCGAAGAGCTGCCGATCCGCTACCGCGACCGTCCGGCAGGCAGCGTTTCCAAACTGAACACGATTTCCGATGGAACGAAAGTTCTGTACACCATCGGCCGTCTTCTTCGCGATACGCGTCCGTTCGCGTTTTTCAATACCATCGCCATTATTCTGATGATCATCGCCCTCGCGCTGTTCATCCCGATCTGGATTGAATTCCTCAACACCGGTCTGGTGCTCAAAATGCCGACACTGATGATCATCACGATGATCGCCCTGTTCGCCTTCCTGAACTTCTTTACCGGCGTAATTCTTACGTCTCTGCGCAAATCGCAGAAAACGCAGTTTGAGCACGCGCTGACGATGATGCGTCTGGAACACGACCAGGACCGCCGTCTGGAAAAAGCCATTCACGATCAGAAAAAGTTCGACAAGAAGCTTTCCGGTGAAACCGAAGAAGTGATTCTCGAAAATACGCTTTAAGCATCGAATGAAGCAATCGGTCCGCTGACGCACGCTCGCCTGCACTTGATCGCCGCTTTCCATCCCCTTTCGCCCATCGCGCCAGCTCAGGCTGGCGTTTTTTTATGGGCGGATGTGCACGAGCCACCCGAACCGCACGAAAGAAAGAAGCGCAGAGCCTATTCGGGCGGATTCGTTCTCGCATCTCCTTCGTTCGCCAGGCCGGTTCGACCGGAATCGAACGGATTTTCCGGTCTTCGTCTTTCTCTTTTCCAGCGGCTTTAAAATGACCGTTTGGTGCATTTAAAAATCAATTTGTCCGGGCGATCCTTCCCGATATTCGGATGTCGTGTAAAGGAATGCTAAAATAGCGTGTAAAAAGGAAACCGATTATGAAACTGAATGTAAATCTTCCCGGCTCCTCGTATCCCATCTGGATTGAGCGCGGAGCTTTGCAAAACCTTTCTTCACGCCTTGAGACCAGCCGTCCGTCGATTCTGGTCTGCGATTCCGGGATCCCAAAAAAATGGGTGGATCTGGCCGCAGGACAGTTTGATCATCTGGACGTTTTTTGTTTTGAGCAGGGCGAAGGTTCGAAAAATCTGCAGACTTTCGAACAGCTGCTGATCGCTATGTGCAATGCTGGTCTCAACCGCAAAAGTCAGGCCATCGCGCTGGGCGGCGGCGTCGCCGGCGACATGGCTGGCTTTGCTGCTGCCTGCTACATGCGCGGCATTGATTTCTATAACATTCCCACGACCGTTCTCTCGCAGGTCGACTCTTCCGTCGGGGGCAAGACTGCGGTCGATCTCGGACCGGTCAAAAACATCGTCGGCGCCTTCTGGCAGCCAAAAGCCGTCATCATAGATCCCGACGTTCTCTCTACGCTCGATGCGAGACAGATTTCAGCCGGTCTAGCCGAAGCGCTGAAAATGGGTTTGCTCTTTGATCCCGAACTCATCGCGATGTTTGAACAGGATACGCTCGATATCGACGCCATCATTGCCCGTTCGATCGATCTGAAGCGGATCGTCGTCGAACAGGACGAAAAGGAAGCCGGCCTGCGCAAGGCGCTGAACTTTGGTCACACCATCGGCCACGCCATTGAAGGCAGCTATCCGGACCATGACTATCTGCATGGCGAATGCGTTGCGACAGGCATGCTTTACTTTATTGAAAATCCTCAACTCAAAGAGCGCGTGCTGCGCATTTACGAGAAGCTCCATCTTCCGGAAATTCATAACTTTGACCGTCAGGAAGCGTCCCGCCTCATTCGCAGCGACAAAAAAGGAAACGATACCGGCATCGCCTGCGTCATCGTCGATGAACCCGGCCATTTCCGCTTTGAGACCCGGGATGTTGGGCATCTCGATCAGATGATGGAGGAAGATCCGTATGAAAAACACATTCGGTGAACAGATTGCGCTGACCATTTTTGGAGAAAGCCACGGCGAAATGATCGGTGCCGTTCTGGACGGACTGCCTGCCGGCTTTGCAATCGATCTGGACAAGCTGAACTTTGAAATGGAAAAGCGCAAAGCCAAAGGCGCCTTATCCACAAAGCGGCAGGAAGCCGATCAGGTCCGGATCGTCTCCGGCTTTTTCGAAGGCCATACGACCGGCACCCCGCTCTGCCTTCTCATTGAAAACACCAATACCCGCTCGCAGGACTATGCGAAGCTTAAAACGCGCCTGCGTCCGGGCCACGCGGATTGGAGCGCGTTTGAAAAATATAACGGCTGGCAGGACTATCGCGGCGGCGGTCACTTTTCCGGCCGGCTGACCGCGCCGGTCGTTGCCGCGGGTGCGATCTGCCGCCAGATTCTTGAATCCAAAGGCGTGCACATCGGCACCCAGATTCTCCAGCTTGGTCATGTCAACGCCGTTTCCATGGCCAGTCTGAACCCAGCCGAGCTCGAATCGCTGCTCGATAAGCTTTCCGCGCTGGAATTTCCAGCCGCGGACGATGAAGTGAGCGCGCGCATGCAGGAGGTCATCGAAAACGCTTCGGCCGAACTCGACAGCGTAGGCGGAATTTTGCAGACGGGCGTTACCGGCTTTCCCGCCGGTGTAGGCGAACCGTTTTTCGACTCCGCAGAAAGCCGTCTCTCGCACGGGCTTTTCTCGATTCCCGCCATCAAAGGCGTCAGCTTCGGCGCCGGCTTTGGCTTTGCGTCCATGACGGGCTCGCAGGCCAACGACCCGATTCAGGCCGATGACTGCGGAAACCTGTATACCGAAACCAATAACAACG
>NZ_JBKXLD010000122.1:0-6398 GCF_047010065.1 Allobaculum sp. | reverse complement strand
ACGGAATTCAGGACGAAAATGGCAAATGGATGGAAAGTTCCATTCCGCAGAAAAACTGGGTGTGGAAACATCCGCGCCCGAACGGTTCCGTGGAATGCGTACCTCTTCGCGGGGATGTGCAATTTCGTCATGTCGATTTTGGCTATGTTCCGGAAAAGCAGATTCTTAAGGATGTTTCGCTGTTTGCCAAGCCCGGTCAGACGATTGCTTTAGTCGGTGCGACTGGCGCCGGAAAAACGACGATTACCAACCTGCTCAACCGTTTTTATGACATTTCCAAAGGAAGCATCTTGCTGGATGGCATCGACATCAAACTGATCGCCAAAGACGATCTGCGCCGGTCGATGGCCATGGTTTTGCAGGATACGCATCTGTTTGCGGGAACGATTCTCGATAACATTCGCTACGGCCGTCTGAACGCCAGCGATGAGGAAGTCATCGAGGCAGCCAAACTGGCGAATGCCGATTCCTTCATCCGTCGTCTGCCGGAAGGCTACCATACGCGTATCAGCTCCGATGGAGCGAGCCTTTCCCAGGGTCAGCGGCAGCTGCTTTCCATTGCGCGAGCAGCCATTGCAGATCCGCCGGTGCTCGTTCTTGATGAAGCCACATCGAGCATCGATACCCGAACGGAAAAACAGATTGAAGAAGGCATGAAGCATCTGATGGATGGACGAACGACGTTTGTGATTGCGCATCGTCTGTCGACCGTGCGCAACGCCGACTGCATTATCGTGCTCGATCAGGGAAAAATCGTTGAGCGCGGCAGCCATGAAGAATTGCTCGAACAGAACGGCTTTTACGCCAGACTGTATAACGGCATGTTCGAACTCAGCTGATTGTTTTTGCAATTAGTAATACAGATCTCGCATGCGAAAGCGGCGGTTCCATACGACTTTCCCTAGGAAAGCGTGAAACCGCCGCTTTTTTACAGGATACAATGCACGAGGAAATGCTGCCGGAATGCCGGCGGCTGCGGAGAATTTCCGGAAGATTCGTTTCACACGTAGATCGGGCACGTCTTGCAAATACATACAGACGTTTAGTCCGGAAAAAAGCCGGTCCAGGACCGGCTAAATGAGAAATCGATGAGAGTTAAATCCAGGTTACTTTGCTTTCCTTGCCGGCGCGAACTTTAAGAATGTTCGATTTGTGCCGGTAGATGATCAGCGCGGTCAGCATCCAGCTCCCGGCGATCAGGAGCAGATCCTGCGAATTGGTCGACCAGTTCATGGAAAGAATCTGCAGGGAACTGGCGAGTGCCGCACAGATGGAAGCCACGGACACCCATTTGTATAAATACAGAATGATGAAGAACATCAGAAACGGAATGAGGAAATACAGTCCGTTATGGAAGACAAACAGTGAAATGCCAAACAGGAAGCCGTACATGCTGGCGACTGCCTTGCCGCCTTTGAAATGAGCAAAGATCGGATAGCAGTGACCGATGCAGCAGGCCAGTCCGCTGACCAGCGCGCAGGCCGGAGAAACGAGGGCGCCGATGCCAATGGCAGCGACAACTTTTAAGGCATCCATGAAAATGACGAGAACGCCGACCTTTTTGCCGAGAACGCGTCCCGCATTGGTACCGCCAGGATTGCCGGATCCTTTTTTACGCAGATCGGTATGGAAGAAGACTTTTCCGATGACCAGCGCGAACGGAATGGACCCCAGCAGATAGCCGATGATAAGACAAAGAATAAACCAGAAAATTTGCACAGATATTCACCTCTAAATATTCGTCTATCCCGATGCAGAGCATCGAATGCAGTTCCTGTTTCGAAAAGAAGCACAGGATCAAACGCGGGCAAAAGCCGACTGGAAAAGATGGCCTCCTGCTGCTTTAGACAGACAATTTACTGTACACCTATTGTATCAGTCCGAGCGATTTCTAGCCGTGCAGAAGGAAAAACAGATTTCCTGGTTTTCAGAGATCCTCGGGAAGAACCTGCTGCAGGACGCGAAAAACGTTTTCGCCCATGACTTTGGCAATGTCTTCTTCACTCCAGCCCGCTTTTTCTAAGGCGTCCGCCAGCTTCTGCATCTGCGAAGCGTCTTCAATTTCGACTTTGGAGTGAATGCCGTCAAAATCTGTACCGATCGCGCAGACGTCAATTCCGCCGGCTGCCCGCAGATGTTCAAGATGACGAATCATGTCTTCAAGCCGCGAGAGGTCTTCATCGTTTTCCCGTAAAAAGTCGGCACAGAAATTGAGACCGATCACGCCGCCCGTTTTGGCAATGGCGCGAATCTGCTCATCGCTGAGGTTGCGGCTGACTTCGCATAACGCCCGACAGTTGGAATGAGAAGCAAGGACGGGTTTAGAGGCCATTTCCATCACATCCCAGAACGCCTTGTCTCCAAGATGCGAGACATCGATTAAAATGCCGAGTTCTTCGCATTTGTGAACGAACTGTTTGCCGTGTTCGGTCAGTCCCTTTTCTGTTTCTACGCGAAAAAGGGGAGCCGGTTTTCGGTAATCGACATCCGCAAGATCCGCAAAGGAAATGTTGGGGTGACCGATCGCGTTTGGATAGTTCCAGGTCAGCGCAATGAGCCGAACGCCCATGCGCTGCCAGAATTCGAGCAGGTCCAGATCCTGAAACATCACATCGCCTTCTTCCAGAGAAAGCAGAACGCCAGTTTTCGAAGAGTTTTGTAAAGCATCCAGATCCTTGCGGGTAAAGATCGGAAGCAGAAAAGCACGATGTATGTGCATCTGCTTCTGAAATTCGTTCAGCAGACGAAGCGCTTCGTGTTCGGGCTGACGGCCGTTGCCGCGATCAGTAAACAGCGCAAACGTCTGCAACGCCACGCCGCCTTTTCGAAGTTTTTGAATATCGATGCAAAGATCGTTTTTTGCCAGAGAGGCGTCCTGATTCTGATCGCGGCGTTCGCGCAAAGCGAGAATGGTATCGCAGTGCAGATCGCATACGGGATACGTTTTTGTCATGGATCGTTTTTCCTTTCCTGCCGGGTATGAAATCGAATCGAGAGGGATATGGACCCGGCTTAAACCGTGTTCGTCTTTGATTTTAACGGCTGCACAAAAACAGGCGATCCTCTCGAAGCAAAATGACAGAATTGTCTGAACCTGTACATTATCCAATCTCGTGTCCGTCCAAAAAGAGTTTTCCTTTTTCGAGGGGCGTTTAACGCGCTACTATATTTTCTAAAGTTTCTCTTTTGTGTTGTCCTTTCACGGACTGTACCCCGAAAAGTGGACACGAAAGAGAGGATCATCCTGGATCCTGCATATTTACAGAACTCCATAGAAAGGAAACAGTCCCTTAAGACCTTAAGAAACGCCAATGTATACGATTCGATTTGCGAAAAAGGAAGAGGCCAGAAGACTTCTGGAAATTTATAGACCGTATGTGGAAAACACGGCGATTACGTTTGAGTGGGATGTACCTACCCTCGAAGAGTTTGAACACCGTATTGAAACCATTCAGAAGCACTATCCGTATCTGGTTCTAGAAGAGAAAGGCAAAATCATGGGCTACGCCTATGTCGCTCCATTTAAGGAAAGACAGGCATACGCCTGGAGTGTCGAAACCAGCATTTATCTGGATCGAAATTCCCGTCACAAAGGGTATGGCTCCAGACTTTATGAGGCCCTCGAAGAAGAATGCCGCAAAGCTGGATTCATCAATTTTTACGCCTGTATTGCCATCCCTTCCTGTAAGGACGATCCGTATCTGAATCTGGACAGCGTTCGTTTTCATGAAGCCAGAGGATTTAAGGAGTGTGGCCGCTTTGACAACTGCGCGTTCAAGTTTGATCGTTCCTACGGCATCGTCTGGATGGAACATCGCATTCAGGACTATACGCTTCCTCCCAAACCGGTAAAGACGATCGGCTAAACCTGCCAGTCGAAACTTTGCACAGGCAAAAGAAAGGGAAGAAAAGAAAGGGAAAAGGGAAGACAAAAAGAAAAGAGGCATAAGAAAAGGCTGTTCATGCAGGAATGCACGGGCAGCCTTTGGCATTATTTTGATCTGAATAAGATTTTGTGCTGGCTTATTCTGGATGGGAAATGGATTGGAATTATTCAACAACCCACCAGGCAACGCCTTCACCGAGCCATCCGCTGGAAATGAGGAATACATTTTCCTTGCGGCTTGTTGTGAAGTGGTGCGAGCCGGCCTGATCGGCGTTCGGATTGTATGTACGGAATACAGGTACGCCTTTTCCAAGCGCGTTGGAGTACCAGGCGATGCCTTCATATTTCCAGCCGAGATCGGTAAGAACGTTCATTTCCTGCTCATCGAGCGTGAAGTGATGATCGCCGTTGTTCGGGTTGTACAGACGGTAAACCGGTTCGCTGGATGTTTCCGGGGAAACCCAGGCCAGACCTTCATCATACCAGCCGATCGCGGACAGGTAATTTTTCTCGCGGACATCCTGAGTAAAGAGGTGTTCGCCCGTGTTCGGGTTGTAAACGCGGTAGAGGTTTACCGTTGGGCCAACTTCTTCTTCTCCGCCGGTATCCACGGTTTTGTCGAAGGTATAGGTGTAGGCAGCATCGTATTCCTCATTGGAGAGAACAATGCCGTTTTCATCGGTGTTGATTTCTTCGGTCCAGCGGCCTTTGCTCTGGTCAAAGCCTTCGAGAGCAACCATGCCGGTTGGAATGAGAGACGCATCGAAGGTACCAGCAGCGTGTGCGCCGTCATTGGTTTTCACCATGTCCATGTCGATCTCTACGACTTTCGCATCGGCGGAACCGTCATCCCAGGTACCGTTTTCTACATGGAAAGCCACTTTGCCGGACGGTACGTCCAGTTCGAGACCGGTCTGGTCAATTACGCCGGTGAAGCGAATCGGAACGATCAAGGCCATCCAGGGATCCAGGTCAATGTTTCCGTGGAAGGTTGAGGTGCTCAGAATCGCCTGACCGCCTTTCTGGAAGTCTTCGTCCTTAATGAAGAGCGCGCCTTCTGGAGAGTAGGCATGGATTGTTTTCGGCTGTGTTGTTTTGTCGTCATCGAGCGTCTTGCAGGATACTTTGCCTGTTCCGTTTTCGTTGATTTCAAAGCGAACGGTGATTGTACCGGTCGTCGCATCATAAGAAGCCTGGGTACATTTCATGAACTTGAAGAAGCCTTCGGCAGCTGCGCCGCTTCCTTCTTCAAATACCTTCTGCCATGCCGATGTGTCGCAGAGAATGTCTTCGTTTACCGATACGATTTCCGGATTGATCTGGAACGTATAGGTGTAGCTTCCCTTGAGGGATTTTGTGTAAAACTGAGGTTTGCTGTTGGCCATGATGTACGCCAGACGGAAGGTTCTGTAGCTGTTCCATACGTTGGTCATGTCCAGATCGCCGCCGATCTGCACCTGACTCTGACCTTTACCTGGCTGATAGAGCAGGGAGTCCATCGGGGTGCCGTCTACTAGCGTATCGATCGTCAGATCGCAGTTTACGTCGGTACCTTCGCGGTATGTCGCAGGAAGGTCACTGGCCAGAATCATTTTTTCTTCTTCCGAAAGCGTTTCGTTGATGTCAGCCTGGCTGTTTTCCGACAGGGTGAAACTTTCCATCTGAGTCATTTCCTCTTCCTGAGCAAACGCCTGAACCGGAGAGAGGGTCATTGCAGCGGTGCTAAGGATCATAGAGGTACTCAGAGCAAGTTGTAAAAATTTGTTCTTTTTCATATCATTTCTCCTATAAATCGCTGTATTTGAATTGAACTTGCGTAAACAAGTCGCAATCACTTCGTATTCTAAGTATTATAATTTAATTTAATATTCATTCATCGATACGACGCAAATCATATCATGAAGCCATACTCCATGCGACATGAATACTGCATTTGAAAGCGGATCATATAATTTCACACAAAGGATACAAAATTGTTCGAATAGCAAATAAAGATCACATTAATGAAAAGAAGCGCAGCCGGCCTGCGCTTCTTTTTTGAAGAATATGGGAAAGACGACAGTCCGAAAGACTCGCCTGTGCCCGGAACATCCTTCTCAAAACCAAAGAAAAAGATCGGCCGTTTCCGTTGCCGATCTTCTGGTCTGTCTCATTCCTGTTTGGTCGGTTCGAACAGACGGGAAGTGCTGTTTAGATTGCTGATTCCGGTATCCAGGAAAAGCCGTCTGTTCAATTTCGATCTTCGGACTGGATCCATTTTCTATTTTCCGAATGCATCCATCAACAGACGGAATTCCTCTTGTGCCTGGCGTTATTTCCGATCTGTCTCATCCCGTTCGTGGATCGGACCTTATTTCGCTGCGCTTACTGTCTCAGGCTTGTGTCTCTCCGTTGGCAGAATGAGCGTCGGACTGATTTCGTATCAGGCGATTTTTTCGTCGGTCCAGCCGGCATCGCGGGTATGTCAAAAATTTTGTGTAAATTCGTTTTTTGGTAGTTGAAACATTTGGCC
>NZ_JBKXLD010000121.1:0-6419 GCF_047010065.1 Allobaculum sp. | reverse complement strand
GCGTATCTAATATTCAGTCTCGCGTATACCCGTCGATTGTTTGACACTTACGGTCTTTGTCGTTCCATTCAAAAAAGCGGCAGTCCCGTCTGGGGCTGCCGCCATTTATAAAGCCTGAATTGGATTTTCGAAGCGCTTCGATGAAATCCGGTTAGTTCAGTTAGGCAAGTTTTTCTGCACTTGGTTTGATGCGGGCATTGAGCAGAGCCTGGTTGAGCTTGAGAGCAATGCTGTTGACTACAGCCTGGCTTCTCGGGCTTTCAATCATTTCTTCTGCCTCGGCAATGGCATCCTCCAGTGCAGTCCATGCTGCGTTCTGGACGTAATCTTCGGCATTGAGAGCCTTAGCGGTATCGACAGCCAGTTTCAGCTGTGTGGTATCCACATCGTCCGCCTTGAAGGCTTCTGCTGCATAGAAGTTGATTTCTGCCATGGATGCATAGGAATCGAGCTGGTCACCGCCGGACTTGAGGACTTTCACTTCAACATAGCGTGCATTTATGCTCGAGAAGGTCATTGTCTTCCATCCGCGGTCGGTCAGCTGTTTTGCACCGTGTTCAAATGTCCAGGTACCGACCGAAGTCAGGTTGTCTTTGTCATTTCCAGCAAGGAGTTCCACTTCGAACATGTCGCCGTTGTAGCGTCCTACGCGCGGCAGGAACGATACGTCCGTCAGATCATAGGACTTGCCCAGATCGTAGAGTACGTACTGCGGCATGCCGCTTGCGGTCGACCAGTTGGAATGCCAGTAGGTCGACTCATCCTTATCGAGGGAAGCGTCGAATGTACCTAAGCCGTCACCTTCCATTTCATCGTTGCACTGGGAAGAACCGCTGTCTACGACTACGCCTTCATCGCCGGTGTAGTTGATCAGATGGGACTTCATCGGTGCACGATACTGCAGAGAACTCAGAACGTTAAGCAGTTCAACGGTCGCATAGTCGACTGTATCCTGCGAATCGGAAGCGAGAGCGTCTTTTGCTTTTTTAATAGCCGCTTCCAGATCCGGTTTGGAAGAATCCAGAACGATGCCGTCTGCCAGTGTCTTTTCGGCACGGGCGATGGCTGCGTTCAGCTCAGTAAGATCAATGAAGTTTCCAACTTCTACTTCGTACGACGCTGTCTTAGCTGGGTCGGTTGCGGAAGCCACAGTAATGGTCGCTTTACCCGCTTTCTTACCGATAACATACCAGGTAACGTCGCCGCCATCCTGTACGCAGTCAACTGCAGCTACATCTTCGTCAGAAGAGGAAACGGTGAATACGCCGGAAGCCTGCGACGGAGTAACCGTTGCGTTCACTTCACTGATGGAACCGAGGTTCAGCTGTTTTTTGTTCGTGGAATCGGCTGTAATCGATTCAACCGCGATTGCACCCGGCTGGGTGATGTAGAACTCGCAGAGCGTAAGGGTTCCGTTGGTCGGATCCGCATCACTCGCCGTTGCACTGCCGCTTTCTTCAACGGTGAAATCGATGTTTGTAACGTTTACGTTTTTCTTAGCATCCGGGATAGTGAAGGTGTATTCCGTCGATGGCTGATCGTAATTGCCGCCGGAATAGGTTTCCTTCGATCCGTCCGCAAAGGTGATTTTTGCACTGACTTTACGTACTTTACCATTTGAGGTAAGCGCGCCAGCCGTCACGCGGAAGCTCTTGAGCGGAGCCGGTTCTTTTAAGCCCATATGGATGGTCACTGGAACTTTATGGGTATTTACATCCCATGCAGATCCATCCGTTTTCCATGTGAACTCAAAGTCGCGGCCGTCCGAGCCGTTAAAGAGTCCGTCGAAGTTTTCCTGCTGGATAAGAGTCTGTACGTTTGTACCGTTATCCGTTGGCAGGGCTTCGTTGGTGATCGTCATGTTCAGATCCGAACGTGCGAGCACTTTATCCTGCGGAGCAGGAACGGAATCTGGATCAAATCCATGCTCGTAGGTGCGATCGATGCAGGAACCGGTCGGGCCGATCACCATTGTGTTCTGCGCCAGGTTGATATCCGCACTGGTGCCGGCTTTCTTCGCCTTCAGCTGGAAGGCAGCCACTACACGGGTACCGGAATAGAGGGCTTTATCTCCTCGGTTAGCGAAGGCCACGTTGACTGTACCGTGCTTGTCAGTATACGTTCTTACACGGCTGAGGTCTTCCATATCGCCAAGGAACGGTGAACCGGTTACACCGGATGTTCCGCCTGGAACGAGGGCTTCAAACGTGTCCGTGCTGTAATTGAAGAGAGCACCCAGAGCATTGGCATTCTGGATATTGTTGCCGTAAAGCGAAACGGTAACGATATCTCCTGCATTGAAGGTCGTCTTGTCGGCCATGAAGAACAGGTTGCCGGACGGTTCGCCTGCCTTGGTCGTTCCGCCATCGAGTGCCTTCATGGTGAAAGAGTAATCGTATACGTCGTAAATGTTGTTGTTGTTCAGGTCCGCATGATGCGCTGCGATCTGACTGTCGAATGTCGAAGTGTCTGGTTCGGATTTCTGGAGACCCAGATAGTTCTTCATGTTCGAGTAGTCTGCATCGCTGACTTCTGCACGCTGCAGGTTGCTTCCTAATGCCCAGCCGTTGGTTCCGTCTTTCTTATTGATGCGGATTTCGCTGGCAGAGAAGAAATTGCCTACCGAAGCTCTTGGAATCAGACGGACATAACGTGCTGCGGAATTGCTGGCCGTTTTCAGGTCAACAACTTTTGTCTCGGCACTGCGTTCCCAGTTCTGGCGCTCCAGATCGGTCCAGTGTACGCCATCCAGAGAGAGGGCGATATCCATGGACGTTATGGTACCGTTGCCGCGGTCGTCACGCGGATAGTATTCGATCGAATCGAGATCATAGATCAGACCAAGATCTACGGTCATGCTTTCGCCGATGGCTTTTCCGCCGGAGTGGAAGCCGCCGTCGCCGGACTGATAAATGTGGTCAAAGGCAAGTTCTGGATCGTGGTTGCCGTAAATATCGCCAGTCCAGGTAATGCTTTCTGGTGTCGGGGTATTTCTCCACGGGTCATCCAGAGTAGAAACGGTGAGTTCACTGGACCAGTTGGAATAGCCGTCTGCCGTTCTGGTTCTGGCCTTGAACGTAAACGCGGTATTGAATGGCTGATCGCTGAGTTTCAGTTTTGGTTTTTCTGTGTGGTAGATCTGGCTGCCGACCATTACGTCATAACCAGTTGCGCCGTCTACTGCCGGCCAGGAAAGTTCGATCGAAGAAGAAGTAATTTTATCTTCTGCCGGAGCACTCAGAACTGGAGCCGGGATCGACTCAACGAGAACATCCTTGCCGGATGCCTGCGTATTTTCGAAACCGTTGATGGTTGCGGTCTGCGCGTTTTTGTTTACATCCGTTTTCGCAAACTTCACGTAAACTTTCGGTGCATTGATGATATGCATATTCGCAAAGTCTTCATCACCAGCGTATTTGTTCATTTCTGGCTCTGCATCGTAGAACCAGCCGGATTCGTTTTCGCCAAGCTTTTCAAACGCATCAAGCGAAGCGACTTCATTTCCTGCCGCACCGTTGATCTGAACGGATGTCGGCTTCTTGGATACGTTCACAACAAACTTGGTCTGGCGGTTGGAATCGTAGCCTTCGTATGTACCCTTGCTGGCTTCAGCGGTTAATACTGCCTTATCGCCGTTTACAGCGGAAGTAAAGTGCGTTTCGACATGATCGCCGTAGTTGATGGAGTTGATCGTGCCGTAGTCATCATCTTCTGTAATGGTCGAGTTGGCGGTCATGCCGTCATCTTCGTACAAGGTGTAGTCTGTTGTTCCCTGCGGATAGAATTCAACAATACGTTTTGTCTTGTCGAGACCATCCGGGTTGTCTTCGGAAATGGCTACCGGGTTGTTGTTTTCTTCGTACATTGGAATAATGCTTCCGCCGCGAACGAAGAGCGGGAGTTTCCAGAGCGGTGCGTCAAAGTTGGAAATGATCTGGCCGCCTTTGTACTGTTCGCCGGTGAAGTAGTCGATCCAGGTATCGTTTTCGTCGCCTGGCAGGAAGATGTCGTTACGAACGTCATTTCCGGTTTCTTCATCCATCTCGGTATCCTGATAAACTGGAGCAACGAGGAACGCGTCGCCAAACAGATACTGATACTGTGTTGCTTTGGAAGCGGCATAGTCAGAATCATCCGCGAGCATCATGGCACGGATCATTGGCAGACCCTGGTCATTGTTGCCGGTGCCGTCCTTGCCAAATTCAATGTTGGCAGCCGAAGCGGCAGATGTATAAATGTATGGCATCAGCTGAGCTTTCAGCTTGAGGTACATTCTGGAGATGCCGGTATACGGATCGCCATGGGTGTATGGAGATTTAACATAGGAGCCCCAGCCGTCCATGTCCAGCATAGTCGTGGTGAACGTCTTCCACTGGTAGTCACGAGTAGCGATAATTGGTGCACCGCCGAAAATACCGTCCATATCGGATCCAATGTTCGGGTTTCCGGAGAGGGACTGACCAATATATGTCGGAATGTGGAAACGGATGTATTCCCAGTTTCCGCCGTACTGGTCGCCGGTCCAGATTGCACCGTAACGCTGTGTTCCGGCCCAGCCGTCTAGGGTAACAATGTTTGGACGAGTGGAAACGTCGCCCGTTACGATATCGTAAGCGGTTTTGATGCCGTTCAGACCGAAGGTATAGCCCGAACCTACCCAGGCTACGTCGGTTTTAAGCGTAGTAATACCGCCTGTGTTTACCTCGCCCCTGAAGTCACGAACGAGCTGCTGTTTTTCGGAAGCGATTGGAGACAGGTTGGACTGTGTCCAGAGACCGGTCGATACGCCATGTGCATTGGCATATTCGGTGAAATCGTGCAGGTTCTGCAGGTTGGCATCCAGAGAAGCCTGTCGTTCGGCTTCTGTTCCGCCTGACTGATCGTAACCATTCTGGCCATAGCCGCATCCATAACCATCGTTTGGCAGGAACCAGCCAAATGGCATATCGTTAGCTTGATAACGGTCGATAACCGCACGAGCTGAATACTCACGCGGCGCATCCGCTGCTTTGAATTTGTCTGCATTGACGGTCGGTTTTACGCCGTTCAGAGATTCCGCATGAGTTCCTTCTGGCAAAATGTATCCGGATGCCCTACCGTTTTCATAAAGCGTAGTTCCCGCAGAAGTTGAAGGTTCGCTGCCTTTGATTGTCCATCCTTTACTGCCGGTTGTATCCCAGGAGTCACGGTTGTAACAGTTCAGATGGCCCAGATAGAACGCATATTCTGGAAGCAGAACCGGATTGCCGGTAACTTTGAAGTAATCCTGCAGCAGGTCTTTGGACACCTGTGCCTTTTCATCGGCGCCAGATACGAAATAGTAGGCGTCGAATTCCCGCTCTTCATGCTGAGCGGAAACGGTGCCGTCGGTAGTTTTACCAAAATCATACGTACCTGGTTTGAAGGTGTTGCGCAGAACACCGTAACCGTTTGTGGACCAGTAGAACGGGTTTGGCGAAGCGACGCCCCCATCGGTCCAGTTGTTCGTATTGGAAATGGAGATCGATTCGCCGGTATGAACGAAACGTCCGTTCTGGGTACCGCCGCCATAGAAATCTTCGCCTTCATTGGAGACGAGTTTCTGCGCGGTTCCGCTTGGCGAAAGGATAAGCGGTTCCTTTTCCTGCATAACCGTCTTATCGCCGGATTTGACGGTCATTTTGCCGTCGGTTTTTGAAAATTCAATTTTCGTAGTGCCGCAGGAAATGGTGAATTTAGCATCATCTTCTGCAATCGAAGCGGCTGGATGCGTATACGTACCCGATTCATCCGGCTGTGCCTGGATTTTGGCAGTGCCGCTGTCCGTTGCATACTTCGAGAACTGCTTTGTTGGGTCGATGTTGTAACGGAAGATGCTTTCTTCGAGAAATGTAATCCGCCCTTGATTGCCATCCGCGAAGGTAACGTTAATCACGTTGTCTTTCGAACCCTTTTCAACTTTGGAAATTGCGTTGGAATTCACTTCTTCAGCCTGAATCGTCACCGGCATAGCGGTAACAACCGTTCCTAAAGAAGTCGCAGCAGAAAGTGCAGCCAGCGCAAATCTTTTATGGAATTTCACAGAATCCTTCCTTTCTTAGGTTTGTTTTCCGTCATAATTTGCCCGAATCCGGAAAACTGAAAGCGGTCTGAGACCTACGACTATTTTAAACAATAGTTCAAACGGAAAAAAGCGCTTTCACAAAAAGTGTAAAATGTATTGAATCGGTAAGGATTTTTATTAATTTCTACAAATAGTGCAAATGTTCGTGTCTATTTATCCTGCACATACGTTCAGCGACTGGTATACAAATTCATCTTTTTACAGTCTTTTCCATTTTTTATCACGCGTATGCAGTTTTATTTCACAGTTTTTCAAAATTGCACTGTAAGCGTCAAATAAAAGACGGGTATTTTCTCGACCGCCTCCTTGGGATAAT
>NZ_JBKXLD010000120.1:0-6462 GCF_047010065.1 Allobaculum sp. | reverse complement strand
ATATGAAGACGGAACGATCCAGCACAACGGCGTCATCATCGGCCATTCCGGGGTTGCCGGTCACGCGATGATCGGTCAGGTCGAAGGCGGCGAAAACTACCGCCTGCGTACGATGACCAACGTCTCCGCCGCGACGGCTGCCTGTCTGATGGTTCCCCGCCACGTCTTTGAAGAAATCGGCGGCTTTAACGAAGATCTCGCCGTCGCCTACAACGACATTGATCTCTGCCTGAGAATCCGCAAAGCCGGCCACCAGATCATCCAGAACCCGTTTGCGATCATGTTCCACTACGAATCGCAGACCCGCGGCTACGAAGATGATGAGAAGAAAAAAGCCCGCTTTGAAAACGAAGTGCGCCGCATGTATCATCTGTGGCCGGATGAACTGCGCAGCGAAGATCCGTACTACAACCCCAATCTCGACCTCACCAGCATTACCTACCAGCTGCGCAAGGACGATGAAGTCAACCCCTACATCAACCCGGTCTTCCTGGGCGAAGACTACTACACATGCGGAACCCTCCGTCCAGAACGGCCAGAACCAAAAAACGAAGACGAAACGAAAGCTTCGTCTGAAAAGAAATAACCGGCCCATCGATCCGGAAAAGAACCGTTCCGAAACGAGAATGCCAGGGATGAGAAGTCAGTCACTGCCTTCTCATCCTTGTTTCTTTCCGAATGCGTATGGCCATTGCCCTGCCGCCTGATGGCAGAGCCAGAACGATCAAAACCAATTTGAAAAACGAAAGAACAGGAAACAGCCTCTGAACCCGAGGTGCCTTCCTTTTTCATAAATTAAAAGAATCTGAACGAAAAGAAACTGAAACAAAGTAAGGAAATCCGTAAGGATTTCGCATTAGAAACGCGAGGTGGATTCATGGATCAGTCCAATGCTATTGAAATCCGGCATATGACCAAGACCTTCAAGATCTACAAAGACAAACAGAAAACCCTCAAGGAAAGACTCACCCGCCGCAAAGGCGCGATGACGGAAAACGTCGTCCTCGATGATATTTCCCTCGACATTAAAAAAGGAGAAACCGTCGCTCTGATCGGAACCAACGGGTCCGGCAAGTCGACGCTTCTCAAACTGATGACCCGCATTCTCTACCCGAATAAAGGTACGGTAGAAACCCAGGGCAAGCTGACCAGTCTGCTCGAGCTTGGCGCCGGCTTCCATCCGGACTTCACCGGCCGCGAAAACATTTACTTCAACGCGGCGGTGTTCGGTCTGAACAAGGATGAAATCGACAAGCGTATCGATGACATCATCGAATTTTCCGAACTCGGTCACTTTATCGACGAACCGGTCCGCACGTACTCTTCCGGTATGTATATGCGTCTGGCTTTCTCCGTTGCCATCAATGTTGACGCCGAAATTCTGCTCATCGACGAAATTCTGGCCGTCGGCGACCAGCACTTCCAGAACAAGTGCTTCGACAAGCTCGAAGAACTGCGCGACTCCGACAAGACGATCGTCATCGTCAGCCACTCGCTGGGCATGGTCAAAATTCTCTGCTCCCGCGCGGTATGGATTTACAAAGGCCATCTGCGCCTGGACGGCGACCCGACGTACGTCATTTCCAAATACCTGGAACAGTCCGCCATCGACAACAAGGAAGAAGCGCAGAAAGCCGCCGAAGACGCCAACGCCCATGTACGCGGCGCCGTCTTCATCGATACCCCTGCGCCCTTCCAGTCGCTGCCCAACTCGGAAAACCTTCACGTCAAAGGCTGGGGCGTTTCCAACTCCCTGGATGAACAGCTTGAAGTGCTCTTCGATGACGAAGTGCTGCCCAATACGTGCCGATCCCGTCGAAGCGACGTGTTCAAAGCGTACGAAGAAGACTATGCCGGCTTCATCCATGAAGACACCGTCGGCTTTGAAGTCATCATTCCAAAAGAGAAGCTGACCGACGGCGCCCATCGCATTGAAGTCATTTTGCGCGACGGCAAAACCAAGCGCCAGATCGACCACAAGAGCATCCGTGTGCGCTTCGATGAAAATCCCGTCAACTTTGAAGACGATGATAAAGGATAAGGATCTCTATGCCTCTTTCTTCTGAATCGTCTTCCCCGCTCTCCGTTCCGGACCCGGTTTTGGAGCGCGTCAGTGTTGTCGTTGCTGTCTATAACGGCGAATCGTATTTAGCAGAACAGCTCGATTCCATCGCCAGCCAGACCCGTCCCTTTGACGAACTGCTCATTCGCGATGACGGTTCTACCGATCACAGCAACGCCGTTATTAACGCCTGGATCGAAGCGCATCCCAATTTGAACGTACGTGTTCTCGACAGCGATGAAAATCTTGGCTACATCCGAAATTTTGCCCGCCTGCTCGAAGCGGCAAGCGGCGATTTCATTTTCCTGTGCGATCAGGACGATCGCTGGCATCCGGATAAAATCGAAACGATGCTGCAGGCGCATCGGGAGTTTCCCGAAGCCCAAGTCATCGCCTCTTCCTTTTCGTTCATGAACCAGAACGGCGAACTTTTCGAAGCAGATCCCCTTCCAGGCTGGTCTAACCAGAACCTGCTCGAAAAATCCGACATCACTTTGAACGGCATGACGCCAATCGAACTCTCGGATATCTTCATCCACAACGGCTTTCAGGGCTGCGCGATGATGATTACCAGAGACATGGCCAAGCGCTACGTCGCCGATCAGAACTTTCTGCTTCCCCACGACTGGCAGCTCGCTCTGCTGGGCGCAACAACCCATTCGCTCTATTATCTGGACAAGCGGCTGTTTGACTATCGGATTCACGATTCCAATACGACCAGCCTTCCGCAAGCGTATTCCGATTCGCTGCTGACCAAACTGAAGCACGCGAGAACGTATTATTACCGCACGGCCCCCTATCTCGATCGAATTCACGTCCTCTGCTCACTGCAGATTACGCAAAGTGACCTTTTCACAAAAGATATGGCCGAAGAGCTGGCGTTTCTGGAAACGTATATGGAAGCGATGGATCGCAGGTCCTTCTCACTCTATCGAAAGCTCATGAAAGATCCCAAACGTTCCTGCATGACGCGAAAAGAGCAGATCTGCGGCTGGATTTATGTCCTTGCCGGCTATCGCGACAAAAACAGAAAACGATAAAACGCGTCTGGTGATGCGTCATTCTCTGCCTCAATACCGCAAAAAGCAGGACAGGCGTACGTGCATTTACCATAAAGAACAATAGAAACTCCGAACCGAAATCTTCGCGTCGCGGCAGGATTTCGGTTTTTCTTTGCGGCGCTGATCCAATTCCAGACCAAAGTTCGAAGGCGCCCGTAAAATGCGGGTAGAATAGGACACAGAATGAAAAAGCGAAGGAAAACTTCGGGCATTTTTCTGTCGAATCGTTTCCTTCGCCTGTTCTGGAAAGCGAGCTGAATCATGAAACCTTATGCCTATTATGAAGTGGCCGCGCTGACGCCGTCGGTATCGATCGGCGATCCGATGGTCAACGCCATGATTATTCTTTCTCTTTGTGAAAAGCTGCCCGAGACCGTACGTCTGGCGGTCAGCCCGGAACTCTCGTTAACGGGCTATACGTGTCAGGATCTCTTTTATGAATCCCTCCTGCAGAAAAAAGTGCTGGAAGCCCTGGAATGGCTTTGCGAAAAGCTGCCGGATCACCTTTCCCTTCTGGTCGGACTTCCTTTGCAGGTGGAAAACCATCTGTACAACGCCGCCGCCTTTATTTCCAATCATCAGGTTTTAGGCTTTTACGCGAAAAACTATCTGCCCAATTACAACGAATATTACGAGCCGCGCTGGTTTACCTCCGCGCTCTATTTACCGGAAAACGCGACCGTTCATTTTATGAAGCGCGCCGTTCCGGTTCGCGAGCGCATCGTGTTTGAAGACTTTACGACGGGCGCCGTGATCGGTCCGGAAATCTGTGAAGACCTCTGGGTTTCCATTCCTGTAAGTTCCCGCCTGGCAGCAGCCGGTGCCAACGTGCTGTGCAACCTTTCCGCTTCCAACGAAGTCATCGCCAAGGAAGAATACCGGACGTCTCTTGTACTCGAACAGTCCGCGCGCAATTATGCGGCTTATATTTATGCCAGTGCCGGTCCGGATGAAAGTTCCAGCGATCTCGTATTTGGCGGACAGAAACTCATCGCCGAAAACGGTCATATTCTCGCGCAGAGCTCGATCCTGCATCCGCAGGAAATCATCACCGCGCAGATCGATCTGGAAATTCTCAAAAACGAGCGCATGAAATACAAGACGTCCTTTGAATCGCTCGAAGACGGCGTAACGAAAGTACCGTTCGCGTCCAAACCTGTACATTCGATCGAACTCAAGCGAACCGTCAACGCCTATCCGTTCGTTCCTTCCGATCTGCATCGCCGCATTGCGCGCTGCCAGAAAATTCTTACGATCCAGGCGACCGGTCTGGCGACCCGTCTGAAAAAGATCCGCTGCTCCAAAGTCGTTCTCGGCATTTCCGGCGGTCTGGACTCCACGCTCGCTCTGCTCGTCTGCGTGCGCGCCTTCGATCTGCTCCATCTCGATAAGAGCGGCATTATCGCCGTGACGCTGCCGGGATTTGGTACGACCGACCATACGAAATCCAACGCCATGAAGCTGATGGAACTGCTTCACGTCACCACAAAAGTCATTCCGATCGCTGATGCGGTCAACATTCATTTCCGCGACATCGATCAGGATCCGAATACCTTCGACATTACATACGAAAACAGCCAGGCCAGAGAACGTACACAGATTCTCATGGATCTGGCCAACAAGGAAAACGCACTCGTCATTGGTACCGGCGATTTGAGCGAACTGGCTCTTGGCTGGTGCACATACAACGGCGATCACATGTCCATGTACGCAGTCAACGTATCCGTGCCGAAAACGCTCGTTCGCTATCTGGTCGAAACCGAAGCGCTCGAAGCGAAAAATCAGGGCAATACGGCTTTATACGATGTCCTTACCAGCATTTGCGACACCCCGGTTTCCCCGGAACTTCTTCCGCCCGATAAAGACGGGTCGATCGCCCAGAAAACCGAACAGGTACTCGGCAGCTACGATCTGCACGACTTCTTCCTGTATCGTATGATGCGATTCCACGAATCGCCTTCCAAGATTTTCGATCTGGCCTGCCATGCTTTCCCAAATACGGATCCAAAAGAAATTCTCAAGACGCTGCGTCTGTTTTATCAGCGCTTTTTCAGCCAGCAGTTCAAGCGCAACGTCATGCCAGACGGCGTCAAGGTTGGTTCCGTCAACTTCTCCCCGCGCGGCGACTGGCGCATGCCTTCCGACGCTTCCCGCTCCATGTGGATGGCCGATCTCGATTCGATCGAGCTCTAGCATCACCCGATCCGGATCCTGTTTTGCATAGAGCAAAGGATCTCCGGACTGCACCGCCCCTGTTTTTGAAAGATATTGTGTATCCATTGCCTGTCCCTTTCCTGTAGGAATCGGACAGGCTTTTTGTATAAAACCAGCCAGAAGCGGATGTTTTTTCAACAAAATGTTCTGGCTCAGAAAAGCTTGTACGCATCTGCTTTAAAACCGTTTTCCGCAAAGAATTTCTGAAATTGCTTTTTCGTGAAAGAAAGAAGATGGACGTATGTACTTTTTTATGACCAGTCGTACAAGCCCGGTGTCATGGCATGGAACGCGGTGCCGATTTTTAAAAATTCTGGCACTTTTCGCAATGCCAAATGTCAATTTGAAACCGTTGTAGGCCAAAAATAAACCACGTAGGATGGAATCAACAAAGAAAGGAACAAAACGATATGAAACAGAAGCTTCAGACGTTCGGCCGATTCCTTTCCGGAATGGTCATGCCGAACATTTCCATCTTCATTGCCTGGGGTATTATCACGGCACTCTTCATCCCTACAGGCTGGTATCCAAATGAGACACTGAATCAAATTGTTTCCCCTATGCAGCGCTTCCTGCTGCCCGTACTCATCGCCTACTCCGGCGGCAAAATGATTTACGGCGAACGCGGCGGCATCATCGGCGCCTGCGCAGCCATCGGCGTAGCCGCCGGCGTAGAAACCCCGATGTTCATCGGCGCCATGGCGGTCGGCCCGCTCGGCGGCTGGTGCATGAAGAAAGTGGATGAGTTCATCACCCCGCGCACACCGCAGGGCTTCGAAATGTTATTCACAAACTTCTCCGCCGGCATCCTCGGTACCATCCTCGCGATCCTTGGCTGCCTCGCCATCGGTCCGCTTTGCGAAGTTCTTACTTCCGCTCTTGAAACCGGCGTTGCCTTCCTCGTTCATCACGGCATGCTCTGGCTGACGAGCCTGATCGTTGAACCGGCAAAAGTTCTCTTCCTTAACAATGCGATTAACCACGGCGTATTCACCCCGATGGGGATGAACCAGGTTGCCGAAACCGGCAAATCCATCTTCTTCCTGATTGAATCCAATCCAGGTCCCGGCTTTGGTTTAAACATACTTATAAGTTCGTGGCAGAAATGCCGGCTGGGGAACAATC
>NZ_JBKXLD010000119.1:0-6472 GCF_047010065.1 Allobaculum sp. | reverse complement strand
CACTTGACTTTTAATCAAGGGGTCCAGGGTTCGAATCCCTGCCGAGTCACCATTTGAAAATTCGCTCCGCAAGGAGCTTTTTTTATTGTCTTTTTCTTTGTACTGCTTTCTATGCGCAGCTTTCCTTAGACAGCCTGTCGATCCGGCGCTTTTCTTCTCTGCCGCTCCGACAGGCTTTTTCTGTTTCTAAAACCGCCGCTCGACGGTCCGGCCGATCCGGCTGGGATCAAACCCAGGAGCATGACTCCCCGAGCAGCACAGAGACGAGAGCGTCCAGATAATCCTTTTTGCGCAGCTGCTGTGCGGACATACCAAAAGAGGCGCCCATGGAAAGGTGCCTCTTATCGTTCATTCTGGAATGCTTCGCATTTCGTTTCTGTTTATTCTTCTTCGAATACAGGAAGTCTTGGCGTCTGATGACTGGACGAACTCGACGAATCGTCGCGGTTGAAGAAGAAGGGCAAGAAGCCGTCGTCCTCTTCTTCCGGCGTATAGCCGTCGTTTTTGAGAATTTCGTCTTCAAACCGTTTGGATCGATAGGCGATCTGCGTATTGAGATCATCAAAGCCAAACTCTTCGCAAAGCGTCGGAACATCCGCGTACAGGGACGTTCCCAGGCCGAGCTTGTGACCCTGAATCGTAAAGCCCATCGCTTCGAGCGTCGTCGGGAAAATATCGAGCGTGCAGTAATCGCGGGTTCGATCGAGCGTATAGGGCGCGCCGTTGATAACCGTAAAATAGGTCCGTCTTGGGAAATCGATGCCGACGCTCTGGTTGATCAGGCTGTCCATGGAAAGATGGTCGCCGGAAATCATGATAACCGTATCGTCATAAAAATCCTGCTGCTGGATCCATTCGACAAATTCCGCGATCCGCTTGTCGGAGCAGCGGATGACGTTTTCATACTGCTCATCAAAATCATCCGGGCAGTTCTTGCACAAATAGCCGTCCTTGAAGTGGGTGTCCGCTGTAAGCATGGTGAAATTAAACGGTTCGTCCTGCGCGGCAAGTTTTGTAATTTTCTCTTTGGCAAAGCGGATCAGCTTTTCATCTTCAAAGCCCCACCACTCGTCATAGTTTTCCGGAATGTCGCCTTCATCGCGCGCGGTCTGTACATCGTAAATTTCATAGTTTCCGTGCTGGCGGAAGTAGTTGGCGCGTCCCGCATAGCTGGCTTCGGAACCGCACATGAAATAGTTCGTATAGCCTTCCTGTTCCAGAATGTCGCCAAGACTGACGACTTCCGGAAGAAAGAGCATCGATTCCGAGAAGGTGTGATTGTACTGCGAGTTAGAAATGCCAAGGGGCGTTCCGGACGTCTGCGCGCAAAGACCGGCAACTGTCCAGGACGTCTGGCTGGTCACCTGACCGCCGTTAAGACAGATATCCCCTTGTGCGGAAAAGTCGGTATTTTCCTTAGCGATCCGGGTAAGGTTAGGGATCAGATCCGCATCAAATCCGCCGCCGTGTTCCCTGTCGGAAAATGTGGCTTCCATCGACTCCAGATAAATGCAGATGATGTTTTTCTTTTTCGCCGGGACCTGAATCAAGTCGGCTTCCGGTTTGACGTAATGGTTTTCGTAGAGCGTGGAAAACTTGTTCTGTTCTTCGATGTACTGATCAATTTTCAGCGCTTCATAGCCTTTCTGAAGCTGAGAAATCATCAGTCCCACGCAGCCCGTCATGCACAGCAGGCTGCCGCAGTTGATCGCCTTGATCGCATTCGACGCCATCCACTTTTTGCGGGTATGCGTGCGGTTCTTTCTGGAAAGCTGGCTGTGGAGCAGAAAGCCGTACAGCAGCGTTCCCAGGACAATCCAAAGCGCGTAATTCAGCAGAAAGCCCTGCAGGATCTGGACGATGGTATTGCTGGCACCGCCCATGCCCACCTGCATCGTATACAGGAACTGGGAAAAGGATTCGACCTGAATCACCTGGGTGATGTACTGGACCGCATACGCCAGTATGCACCCCAGAATAAAGAATATATAGGCAATAGTACCCAGAAGAATGGTCAGTTTCTTACGTGACATGCCCCATATTGTAATGCTTCCTTATCGCATTTCAATTGCGAGGCTGAAGTTTTAACGGAGGGCTAGTCAATGTTGAGAATCTTTTAATATGTCTTCATTTAATGAAACCGGTATCTTTCAAAAGCGAAAGCATTTCTCGCCGCCTGCAGAACGCCCGCTTTCCCTTTTCTCAAAGCGTCGGACGGCGTATCTTGCGGTGTATCTGCCCCGCTCGTCGATGTTTTCCGGAACAGCGGGAAAAAGGCTCCGTTTCAAGTCCTCCATTCCATATGAAAAAGCGATGATTGCTGATCTTCTGGATCGAATCATCGCTTCTGGCTTTTTCCGTCAATTTTCTGCGTTTTCTGCAGTTGCAGTTTGGCTGGAATTACAGTTCGGCAATTACTTCCACTTCAACGAGAACGCCTTTGGGCAGATCCTTGACGGCTACGCAGCTGCGTGCCGGCTTTTCGGTAAAGGTGTTCGCGTACACGGCGTTGAAGGCCGCAAAGTCTTCGATATTGGCCAGGAAGCAGGTGGTCTTCACAGCCTTTTTCGGGCTGGTTCCGGCTGCTTCGAGAACGGCGGTCAGATTTTTCATGACCTGTTCGGTCTGCTCTTCAATGGTCACAGCTTCGACGGCGCCGGTTGCCGGATTGATCGGAATCTGTCCGGACGTAAATACAAGGCCGTTTACGACAGCCGCCTGACAGTATGGCCCGATGGCCGCTGGAGCGTTCGGTGTAGAAATCTGTTTCATAAAGGTCCTTTCCAGATCGAAGTTCAGGCTCTTTGCTCTCTTTAAAGGAGCTGGAAGCCTTCTTCGATCAGCGTTTTCTCGACCAGATCGATATGGTCCTGGTCGCGGGTTTCAATATTGATGCGCAAAACGCAGTCGGTAATCGATGCGCCTTCGCTCGCTTTTTCATAGAAGACGCTGTCCACATTGGCCCCTAAGGAAGCGAGCAGCGCGGAGACTTTGGCCAGCTGACCTGGACGGTCGGAAAGCTGAATCGCCAGAGTCGCGCTGCGGCCGGACGTGAGAAGACCGCGTTCAATGACTTTCGAAAGAATGGTTACGTCGATGTTGCCCCCCGAGAGGATGCAGACAATGTTCTTGCCTTCGGTCGGGATTTTGTCGAACATGACCGCGGCTACCGATACGGCGCCGGCGCCTTCGGTGATGAGCTTCTGCGTTTCGATCAGCTTCAGAATGGCGGTCGCGACTTCATCGTCGTTAACCGTGACAATTTCATCAACATACTTGCGGCAAAGATCGAACGTGTGTTCGCCAGGTTCTTTTACCTGGATGCCGTCGGCGACGGTACGGACTTTATCGAGGCAGACGATGCGCTCTTCTTCCAGAGACGCCGCCATGCTTGGCGCGCCTTCGGCCTGTACGCCGTACACTTTAACGTCTGGGCGCAAGGTTTTGATGGCGTAGGCGACACCGGAAATCAGCCCACCGCCGCCAACGGGAACTACGACCGCGTCAAGATCATCGATCTGATCGAGAATTTCGAGACCGATCGTTCCCTGACCGGCGATGACGAGTTCATCGTCGAACGGATGAATGAACGTATAGCCCATTTCGTCGCGCAGACGCAGGGCTTCCGCATAGGCATCATCATATACGCCCGGAACGAGAACGACCTGCGCGCCATAGCTGCGGGTCGCTTCAACTTTGGAAATCGGGGCGCCTTCCGGCAGACAGATGATGGCGGGAATGCCGCAGGCCTGGGCGGCGAGCGCTACGCCCTGGGCATGGTTGCCCGCGGAGCAGGCGATGACGCCGTGCGCTTTTTCTTCTTCCGAAAGCTGAGAAATCTTAAAGCTGGCGCCGCGCAGCTTGAACGAGCCGGTTTTCTGCAGGTTTTCGGTTTTCAGAAATACATTGCAGCCGCTTTTAATCTTGGCAGCGGGGATAAGGTCCGTCTGACGGGCGATGTCCTTGAGGACATAACGGGCCTGGTAAATCTTTTCAAGCGTTAACATCTTCGTTCAGTCCTTCCTTTGCTGCCAGATGCGCGGCAAACTGTCTTGCCGCTCTGGCCGATCGGCCGCCCTGCGCAAGCGCAAAGGCCGAAGCCTGTTCATGAATGGCCCTGGGGTCGGCTGCGTGCAGGCCGTATTCTTCTAAAACCGCATCGACAATTTCAAAGAAGCTGCGGTTATCGGGTTTTTCAAAAAAGAGACACTGTCCAAAGCGCTGAGAAAGCGAGAGCGTTTCCTGCAGCGTATCCCGCCGGTGCACGTCGTCCCCGGTACGGGCCGACATGCTTTCCTTGACGAGATGGCGGCGGTTGCTGGTGGCATAAATAACCACATTTGCACTGCGGGCGCAGACGCTGCCTTCTAGCACGGCTTTAAGCGCCGCGAAGGAGTCGTCGTTTTCGCCAAAGGACAGATCATCGATATAGACAATGAATTTCAGCGGCTCTTCAGCCAGGGTATCGAGCAGATCGGGAAGCAGATCGAGCTGTCCCCGGCCGATTTCCACCAGCCGCAGACCCTCGGTTTTAAACCGATTGAGCACCGCCTTGATGCTGGCGGATTTGCCCGTTCCCGCGTCGCCGTAAAGCAGCAGGTTGGAACTGGGCAGATTTTTCAGAAGCGCCATCGTGTTTTCGATCAGTCTGGCGTGCTGGTCTTCGTAGCCGTACAGCTGGTCGAACGTGATCGGATCGCCGCTGCGTACCGGAATCAGACGGACTTTGTCTTCGCTGGCCAGCCGGAACATTGAATACTGGGCGAACAGGCCCGTGCCGCGGGTTTTCATCGTTTCCAGACTTTCCAGATACTCCGTTTTCAGATCCTGCGCCTTGCAGTTCCACATTTCGCTTTGCAGGCCGAGATCCCGGCTGGAAAGCCGGCTGGCTTCGCTCAGTGCATCCAGTTCATACATCGCCTGATTGAAAATCAGCTCATTTTTGGGCTGACCGGCGAGATGCCATCGGGACAGACAGGTCGACGTGCGGCAGACCAGATCGCGCAGATAGTCCGGCCAGCTGGGATTTTCCTGCATGTAGAGCAGACCCGCAAAGCGGGCTGCGTACTGGTTCAGACTGCTGGAAAAATGCGAATGGTCCTGAATCATATCCGCAAACGCCTTGAACACTTCGTCTTCGTACAAATTGCGAAACACCGCCAGACCGCAAATCCGATCGTAAAGCAAATCGAGATTTACGCTGCGGCTCATGAAAGAACCGCTCCTTCATCCGCGCCGTGCACCTGAGCGGCATAGCGCTTGAGATAGCCTTCGACCTTGCGCGGTTCTTTTGCGGGCATTTCTTTTTTGCGGCGTTCGATTTCTTCGTCGTCCACGAGCAGTTCAATGGAATATTCCGGAATGTTGATGGAAATCAGATCCCCGTTGCATACGTAGCCGATCAGACCGCCTTTGCAGGCTTCTGGCGAAACGTGACCGATCGAAGCGCCGCGAGTGGCTCCGGAGAAGCGGCCGTCGGTAATGAGAGCGACTTCCTTATCGAGACCCATGCCGGCAATGGCCGAGGTCGGCGATAACATTTCCCGCATGCCGGGACCGCCAGCCGGACCTTCGTTGCGGATGACAACGACGTCGCCCGGTTTGACTTTGCCGCCGAAAATGCCGGCAATGCATTCTTCTTCCGATTCAAAAACGTTGGCCGGTCCGGTGTGCACTAACATTTCCGGAGCGACGGCGGAACGTTTTACGACGCAGCCGTTGGGCGCCAGGTTGCCTTTGAGGACGGCCAGACCGCCCATTTTCGTATACGGATTGTCGATCGGACGAATGACGGTTTCGTCCAGGTTTTTGGCATTGGCCAGATTTTCATGCATCGTCTTGCCGGTTACAGTCATCAGATCGGTTTCCAGCAGACCGGCATCTTCGAGTTCCTTTAATACCGCGTACACGCCGCCCGCTTCATTGAGATCTTCCATGTACGTCGGACCGGCTGGAGCGAGGTGGCAGAGGTTTGGCGTATGTTCCGAAATTTCGTTGACGTTGTCGAGATCGATTTTGATGCCGCATTCGTGCGCGATCGCCGGCAGATGGAGCATCGAGTTCGTCGAGCAGCCAAGCGCCATATCGGCAGTCAGTGCGTTTTTGAACGCTTTTTCGGTGAGAATATCGCGCGGACGGATATCCTTGCGGAACAGTTCCATAACCTGCATGCCCGCGTGCTTCGCGAGTTCAATGCGCTTGGAATACACAGCCGGAATAGTACCGTTGCCCGGCAGAGCCATGCCCAGCACTTCGCTCAGGCAGTTGTGCGAGTTGGCGGTATACATGCCGGAGCAGGAACCGCAGGACGGGCAGGTGTTCTTTTCGTATTCATCGAGTTTGGCTTCATCGATTTTTCCGGCTTTGTAGGCACCGACGGCTTCAAACATGCTGGAAAGCGACGTTTTGTGCTTGTCGATACGGCCGGCGAGCATCGGTCCGCCGGAAACGAAAATGGTCGGCAGATTCAGAC
>NZ_JBKXLD010000118.1:0-6483 GCF_047010065.1 Allobaculum sp. | reverse complement strand
TCTCCGGCAAAACCGAGTGGACAATTGCCAATGCGGATGGTTCTACGCCGGTAGCGCTGAACATTGAACAGGCCAAAGACAGCCGCTGTGCCATTAAGGATCTGAAGGTCAATGATGAAGCCTTCAGCGCCAACAGCGTCATGACCTGGACAGGGTCCAATACGATGACGATCTCGGCTGCAAGCGACGATACAGCTTCCCTTTCGCTGTACAGCGCCCTCAATCCGGCTGCGCTCGCAACGGCACAAGCGGGCCAAACTCTCTCGGCCAGCGTTACGCTCAAAACCGGCATGAACTCCTTTATCGTGGCCAGCCATGCCGAAGACGGCATCAACCTGGACAAGAAACTTGTTCATATTCTTTACGCACCCGATACGACTGCACAGGTAACGTCCGTGAAACTGGGCGATGCCGTTCTTTCCAAAGAAGAACCGAATGTCGTTTCCGATGAAAGCACAGCGGTACTGAGCGCCGCGTATATGGGCGCAGGCCGTCAGGCGTATCTCAACGGAAAAGAACTCGCCTTCGATGCGCAGGGTCATTCGCTGCTTGGCGAGATCAAGCCGGGCGTCAATGAGCTGATCGTCAAAGTGCTTGCCGCTGACGGCATTTCCAGAGCCGTGGAAAGGTATACACTGTACGCCTCCGATCCCGCTAACGCCGATCTGTACGCGCTGAGCGTGGACGGCAAAACCGTCTCTGATCCAATGGCCGAAACGTATGCCCAGACGATTTCCAAATCGAACTTTGAAGTCCGTGCGCAGGCGATGGATCCCGATGCGACCGTCATTCTCGATGACGGAGTAAGCCGTATAATCGGTACCGGATCAGCAAGTCTGAACGTTTCTCTCTTTGAAAACAGCCATCAGGTCAAAGTGTTCGTGCTTTCCAAAGACGGAACCGAAAGTCATTCTTCAACGATGGACTTTAAAATGGCCGCCTATCTGTCCGATCTGACCTGGTCCGAAAATTCGACCGTCGGCTACGACACGATTCAAAAGGACAAGGCTTCAAGCGGAGCTGCCATTACCCTTTGCGATGAAGAGCAGAACGGCAGAAAATACGAAAAAGGCATCGGATCGCACGTCAACACAAACATCATCTTCAATATCCCGGCCAATACGTATTCCGCACTCAGGGGAGCCGTCGGCGTCGACTACACGAAGCACAATTCGATTTACGCCAATATCACCTTTAAGATTCTTACCGGCTCGAAGGAAGCCTTCAATTCGGGTTCCATGACCGGTACCACACCGCTTAAAGAATTCAGCGTACCGCTCGATGGCGTTACCCAGATCACGCTCAATGCCACGCAGCCGTCCAACAACTGGGACGGTCACGCGGACTTTGCGGACTGCAAGCTCGAAATGACCATGCCGCAGATGCAGGCAACGAACCTCGATCTCACTATGCTCACCGCAGAAATCGAAACCTTTCCAAACGTTCGCCTCGATTCGGTCGACGCGGCGAAGAAAGCCGCCTGGATCACCGCAATTGAAACCGGATCCGCGCTGAAAAAAGATGTACTGAGCAATGCCCAGAACACCGTAACCCAGCTGCAGATCGACAATGCGGCCGCAGCCATCCGCAATGCGCGTCTGGCCATGCTCGGCGAAACGCCGGCTGTCCTGGACTACACTCAGCTCAATCTGCTGATCAAAACGGCTGAAACGATTGATCTGAATGAAGTAACGGATGCATCCAAAGGCACGTTCGCGCAGGATCTTGCCAGTGCTAAAGCCCTTGTCAACAAGGCGCTCGATCAGGCGCACATCAACGCACAGGCCAAAGCCCTTCATGCGTCCCTGCTTGCCCTTCGCTTTACACCCGACTCCAAAAAGCTGGACGGCCTGAAGTAAGCCGATTGAAAACAGATAAAGCTGATGACTGGATCGCAGATCCCTGCGTCCCAGACCTGTCTTTTTCTGATGGCGAAGTAAAGTCTCCATTCGGAACAAAAAAATGAAGCAGAGTCCATGCCTCTTGGAATTATCCAAGGCGGACTCTGCTTTTCTTATGCGATCGTTTCTTTACAGCTGAAAAAACACATCATGAGGATGGCGAGATTTTCCCGCCAGAGGAAAGACGAATTGACATTCAAACCCGCTTATCTTTCTCTTTCGTTATGGAAGAAGACTCTCTTTTGGATAGTGATAGGATAGGAAAAAATATTGTGGAGAAGCTATGAGAAATTACTGGAAAATTCTTTCGATTGTCCTGATCGTGCTGATCGTCCTTGGCCTTGTGCTTGCGATGGGCTTTAAATGGCTGCAGACGCGCCGTGCCGTTCCTGCAGACTATTCAAGCACAGGTCGAAGGCGTCATTGAATCCAAATACATGAAAAATGGCCCGTATGCGGTGAAAAAGCAGGAAGATCACGCCCTGCAGAACTTTTCAAAATACGAAATTTTCTATCCCGCAGAACTGGAAACGAGCGATCGTACCTGGCCGGTTGTCGTTCTTTGTAACGGGACGGGCGTACCGCTTTCCCGTTATGCGGCGATCGCGCAACATTACGCCTCCTGGGGATTTATCGTCATCGGCAGCGAAGAAGCGTATTCGTGGAATGGATGTAGCGCTGAAATGGCCCTGCGTCATCTGGAGCGGCTGGACGAAAACGAAAAGATCGGCGATCAGAACAGCGTCTTTTATCACAAAGTCGATTTCGACCGGATCGGCGCGGTCGGTCATTCCCAGGGCGGTGTCGGCGCCATGAATGCGGCGAGCGTTCAGCCTCATCATGACGTTTTCAAAACGATCGTCGCGCTTTCGCCGACCAATCTGGAACTGGCGGAAAATCTCGAATGGGCGTACGATCCATCTCTGGTTCCTATTCCGACTCTGCTCATCAGCGGTGCAGGCGGAGGCGATGATCCTGTCGTAAACAAGGAGCAGCTTGAAGAAATTTATGCAAAACTTCCCGGACAGAAAGTCATGATGCGCCGTGTCGATACGCCGCACGGGGACATCCTGTATAAAGCGGACGGATACGTCACCGCCTGGCTGATGGCGCAGCTGCAGGACGATCTGGACGCCGCAAAGGCGTTTGCCGGGGAAAAAACGGAAATTCTTTCGAATTCTCTCTATCAGGATCAGAAACTGGACATGGAAAAGGCTGCACAGTAAAAAAGCCGTCCGGTTGCGATACAGAAATCGCCCTCTCTGAAACTTTGGATCGAACGATTTCACACCACGAAAAAGACGATAAACGCACGAAGGGAAGCCCAGAAGGACTTCCCTTTTTTAACGGCATAAATTCATGAAAATGCCGGACTCATTTATAGCTGGAATTGTGACGGAAATAGAGCCACGCAAACAGGCAGAGAAGAATCGAAATGAGCAGCGGTACCCAGGCCATCGGCCAGGGCAGGCCTGTAACATTCATGCCGTAAAAGCCGTAGACCATATTCGGGATGGACAGGACGAGCGTGATCACGGTCAGCCGCTTCATGATGATGTTCATGTTGTTGTTGATGACGTTGGTAAAGCCGTCCGCGCTGCGATCCATGACATCCGAGTAAATCTCGCACATTTCAATGCCCTGCTTAACCTCGATCAGAACATCATCGAGAAGGCCGCGATCGGATTCATACATCGGAATCTGTCGCGATCGAAGAATGCGCCGCAGCGTCTGCTCGAGCGCTTTTAAGGATGTCGAAAAATAGATCAGACTCTTTTCAAGAACGAGCATGTCGATCAGATTCGAATTACTCATGTGCTTATACAGCTTCTGTTCCGTCTGGTTGCTGAAGCGGTCGATCAGACGCAGCGCGCTTAAATACTCCTGTGAAATCAGAAGGATGAGCTGCAGAAGAAACCGCGTTTTATAACGGGTATCGAGATCTTTCACCTTTCCCTGAATCAGGGATTCAATCGTCGAGTTTTCCCGCGTCGAAATCGTCATGATCATTTTGTCGAGCAGGACGACGCCCATCGGCAGCGTGATATACGTTTCAATGCTTTTGCGTGTCGTCTGATCCTTTTCGGGATAGTCAATAATGACCAGCGTCTGATTGTCGTCTTCAGAACGGTCGATATAGGACGATTCTTCTTCATCTAAAGCCGCGCGCAAAAACTCCGGAAGAATAAGGAACTCATCCAGAAGGCGCTGTTTTTCTACTTGAGTCGGGCTCACTACGCTGATCCAGCATCCGCGAACCGGCTGATCGATTTCTTCCAGCGTTCCGGATCCTGACGTTTTAAAATACTGAATCATTTTCTCATCTCGCTTCTTTCTTATCCCCTATACAAAGCCGCAGTACGAACCTGCAAATGATTACGCTCTGTTCTTTTATCTTAGCGAGAGGAATTCGTATACTCGTTTTCAACACTCAGAAATCCGAATTCCGGAAGGTTTTCAAAACGCGGCTCAGGTACCGTACACGAGTCGGACTGGCTGTTCTTTCCAGAATGAAAAACGAGCCCGGACCGACTGGGTCTGAGCTCGCTGTTTTTCGGGTGGAAAGCAGGAATCTTCCGAAAAGAACGGAAATTCTGGGAAAGCTTACCTGGCGTCGAACGCTTTGCCTTCAGCTTTCCATCCGTTATTGGAAAGGAAGCTGTATTCGTTCTGATCGGTGGTGAAATGGTGTGCGCCGGTTCTTGCGTTCGGGTTATACAGACGATATACGTTCTGGAACGCGTCGCTGGCCTGCGGAGCACTCCAGATTACGCCTTCGTTTCTCCAGCCGACGGAAACGAGGAACCTGGCTTCATTCTGATCGACCGTGTAATGATGGTCGCCGACATTCGGGTTGTAGAGACGGTATACTTCGGTGAGATTTTCGCCTTCCGCATTTCTCCAGGCAACCCCTTCATACGTCCAGCCGACGCGGGAAAGGAACGCGGTTTCGTTGGCGCTCTTCGTATAGAGGTGTTCGCCGGAGTTTGGATTGTATACGCGGTAAACCGGCGTTTCAATGAAGTTATCCCCCGTGCCGTCTTCGTTTTCTAAAGCATGGTCCGCATAATCGAGAACGGACAGCGTCATCGCCACACCGCCGCCGATTCCGGACTGTTCACCGGTGATCCGATCTTCGTAGCTGTAGCCGTATACGCCTACGGCTTCATCGCGGCGATTGAGCATTGGCGAACCGCTCTGTCCGCCGCTGGCGGATGTGTCATGTTCCAGGAACGGGCCGTCCATGTACGAATAGGTTCCCCAGTCTTCATACTGGTTTGTCTCATTGGAAACGCCTCGAACTTCTGCAGGATAGCCGGACACGTGAACGGGACCGGTTCCCGATGGGGAATTCAAACGGATAAAGGATCCGTCGGTCAGCGGCGAAGGAAACTGCACGAGCGCAAAATCGTAAATGAAGGAGTCTTCTTCACTCGTGGACGGATCCTGATACAGCGCGGGCATCGAATAGCGGGAGACTTCCTCGTCAGAATCGTAGCGGGCGAACGGATAAAAGTCTCCATTGACCGCCGGCTCCACAACCAGACGGGTTACAATACCATAGCCGCCTTCTTCCGGTCGGGCAAACAGGCAATGGGCGCATGTCATCATTTCGGTCGGGGAAACCATGTAGCCGCTGCCCACAAAGTATTCTTCTTCGCCATAGGCGTTTTCAAAGGTCATGTACAGCTTGCAGATGGCATTGTACGGAAACTGTGTCGTATCGCTGACTGTCGTGCGGTCATCGACCCAGCTGGCTTTTTTGCGTTCGGAAAGCGGGAGCCGTTCGAGCAGAATGTCACTGCCCTCGCGGGTTTCCTTTTCAAACGTTTTCGGGCGAATAAACTCGAAGGTGTTTTTCGTTCTGGCACGGCGGCTGGAGTCAATCTGGTTCACCGTTTCTGCCGGACGCGTATCCACGTCGGATTCTGCAGCCAGAATTGGAGCTGCCGGCAGCAGGGCGCAAAGCGATGCGCTCAATACAGCGCTCAGAGTTTTACTGCGTTTCATCTCTTTTTCTCCTGTTCATAATTTTGCTTCTCAGAAAGGCGGCAGGATTGCCCTCCTGCCTTCTTTCCCCAAATCCAAAGCTGTGACAAATACAAATCCAAATCGTACGTTCGAATCGAAAAAGAACGCAAGCCGTCTGGTTCAGTCTGTCGGTGTATTTATATAGATTCGGTATAAGTTATGGCCATGGTAACACTAATGGAACAACTTTTTCACAATCCCTGGGAAATCTGATGAAATGAGACAAAAACTGAATCGGAAGGTTCAAATGCATCCATTCGTTTTTATTTTTCACATCATGAATATTTGTTTATTCGCGCAGATCCAGAATCATTTTTTCGAGAGCCCTGGCGGCCTGACTCATCGGGACATCCCGGTTTCTGGCCAGATAAATGGAGCGCGGCGGAATCGTTTCGACCAGCGAGAGCGTACAGAGATCTCCCGTCCGTGCCTCTTCGCTAAGAAATTCCTGCGGCACAAAGCCGACGCCAAGATGATTGCGCACCACCGGCAAAATCTGATCGGTTGCCGCCACTTCAATATCGGGATTCAGATGCAGATCGTATTGGGC
>NZ_JBKXLD010000117.1:0-6535 GCF_047010065.1 Allobaculum sp. | reverse complement strand
TATCCCAAGGAGGCGGTCGAGAAAATACCCGTCTTTTATTTGACGCTTACGTATTCGATTATTTCGAACCAGGAAGGCGATGGAATAAACATAGAATTTGAGTCTGATTCTTTCTTCCCCGCTCCCTTTTTCATTCCTTTGCAGGTCAAAACAGACATGAGCAGATTACAAGCTCCACCTGTTCCCCGCTTATAAAATATAGATGAATCTGCTCCCGGCAAAACTTCTTCTCGAGCTGACCGCTCAGGATTCTTATTTTTTGCGGGTTTGGGGGCAGAAGCGGAGGTTTATTTATGTACGATATGATTATTGTCGGCGCAGGTCCTGCGGGAATCAGCGCTGCTGTTTATGCGAAAAGCCGCGGCAGGGACGTTGTTGTCCTGGATGAAAACGGTGTAGGCGGCCTCATTAAGAACGTCTCCTGCATTACCCATTACGAAGGCGTTCTGGACCAGGAAACCGGTGCAGAATTTGCGAAGCGCATGCAGGATCAGGCAGATCGCTACAACGTGGAAGTCGTTGAGGAAAAAGTTATCGATACAAAACTCGATCAGCCAATGAAAACGGTAGTGACCGAGCAGAATACATATACCGCTCCCGTTGTAATCATTGCGGCCGGCGGAACAAAGAAGAAACTGGGCATTCCCGGTGAAGACAATCCAGGCATGTATCTGAACGCGCCGAGAGATGCCAAAACGTATGCCGGTAAAGATGTTTATGGTATTGGCGGTGCAGACGGGGCCGTGAAAGAAGCGCTGTATCTTTCTGAATTTGCGAATAAGGTTTATCTGGTCTGCATTGAACCGGCTCTGGCCTGTATTGCTGAGTTCCGTGAAAAAGTCGCCGATAACGACCGCATTGAAGTCATTGCCCACAGCGCCCTTACTGAAGTGAGCGGAAACGAACAAGTCGACACTCTCACCCTGACCGATCTGAACGATGGATCGGAGCGTATTATTACCGATCCAGGTGCCGGTATTTTCGTTTATGCGGGTGCCATTCCAAATTCCCCGCTTTTCAAAGGCGTGAAAACCGATGAAGCCGGCTACATTCTAACCGATGAATCGATGGAAACCAATCTGGACGGCGTTTATGCCATCGGAGATATTCGGGCGAAAAAAGTGCGTCAGGTTGTAACCGCAGCAAGCGATGGAGCCATTGCGGCGATTTCTGCCAGTTTCAAAAACTAAGGATTCGGACATTTGCCGAGCGGATTTGAAATTTCAAATCGCTCGCTCTTCCATTGACGAAAAGACGAATCGGAAGAACTGAACATTACTCGTTCACGTTCTTCCGTTTTTTTCATCGAAGTACCATGTCATTAAGTTAACCGAATGGCATTGACGTAACACGTTCAGTTTGCTGAATAATTCAACATTTTCGACAGTTTCTTACTGTTTCGGATCATAATGTCTCATTTAAATATCTTAGTTACCGCAACGGATTGTATTTTTTCAAAATGATACATTTCAGATGAGAGCATGTGGACAGCCATGACAGTAAGGGAGGCTTTTATGAAGCGGTGGAACAATCAAAAACATGTATATGGTAAAGATCAGTCCCAAAAGGTCTTTTACAAAAAGCGAAGGCAAAAACAATCCGGTTTCCTGCACTGGATGCTTTCCTGGCTGGTCATTTTTGCGCTTTGTCTGGGATACGGCGTTTCCATCGTTCCCTCTCATGCGCAGGAAACGAACTTCTCATCCGCAAAGGTTTCTCAGACGATGGAAACGACACAGCAAGCGGATCACGATGCAGAAGGATCCTCGCCTTCGGCCGGCAGCTTTGCAGGCGGTGAACGCGTTCTGACGCCCCGCGAAGCGGCAAGCGGCTGTAATGCCGATCATACGATTTCTTTTTCCATGTCCGCAGATCCGTACAGTTCTCTGCAGACGTCCATGTCGAGGATCGGGGAAATTCTTGTTTCCAAAAACGTCCAGCTGCATACGGCCAGTCAGCCGGAAGATTCCTCGTTTGACGTATCGCTCTCCGCGCTTTCAAGCTGGACGAACGTTACCGGTCTTTTAAGCAATCCGGTAGATGTTGTCATGGTTCTCGACACTTCTGGAAGCATGATAGCCAGCTATAACGATTCCGGAATGACGCGTATTGAAGCCATGAAAGATTCCGTGAATCTGTTTATCAACAGTCTGGAAAAATCAAACAGCGAGATCGGGGAGAATTCCCTGAAATCCAATCTCGGAATTATTACGTATAACGATGATGCAAAGGTGGAAATCCCTTTGACCAGCGATATACAGTCCCTTCGGAACTGCGTTAACGCGCTTTCGGTCCAAGGCGTTACCTGCTGCAACCTTGGCCTCCAGGAAGGCGAGAAAATGATTCAGGAATCCCAGCAGGACGGCCGCAGCAAGATCGTCATCTTTTTTACCGACGGCATGCCCTCGAACGGTTACGGTTTCACCCGTTCCATCGCCAACGAAGCGGTTTCCGCGGCCAGCAGCATTCGAAAATCCGGAGCCAGGATCTATTCGATCGGCATTTTCCCTGGTGCTGATCCCAATGTCGACGTTGCGCTGGTCAATGGCCAGGAAAATACAAACCGCTTCATGCAGGCGGTTTCTTCGAACTTTCCGGACGCCACCCTGTATTCCGAAGACCTCGGGCCGCGCTCTTCCGATCAGTATTATTTGAGCGCCGACAATCCAGCCGATCTGGAAGCCGCTTTTGACTTTGTTTTCCAGACGATGGACGGCGGAAGCGGCTATCCGACCCAGACCGATCCGAACGCTCCAGAAAGTTCCGGGTATATCACCCTGCACGACGAAGCCGGTGAGTGGATGCAGTATGACGATCCCATCCTTTCGGTAAACGGGCAGGAATATTCTCCTGTCTCGCAAAGTGCAAATGGAAATGTTGTTTTCTATCGCTTCTCTGGGCAAGTGCCGACCAACGCACCAGGCGTCATGGCCAATCTGTCCGATATCAAGGTGACGATCACCAAAGGACAGCACGGAATTGGCGATATTCTCGAAACCCAGATTCCGGCAGTCCTTCTTCCACTTGATGTGTATGCGCGCACGTCCCTGCCGGAAAAAGAAAACATGAGCGATTCGGCACAAGTCACTTATGCGATTCCAATTTCCGTGCAGACAACGGCGAGCCTGAATATTTCTATGAAAGATGCTTTAAAAGGAATCAAAAACGATAGCTCGCTGGAATCGGTCAACTGGTTGAACACCCATGCCCAAAGCTCGACCGCGCAGCAAATCAGCATGTACAGTTTCTTTTCCAATCAATGGGAAAGCCGTCGCGCAGCCTGGGCTTCCTTTACCCCTGCAGCGGAAAACGAGTTTTATAATGCCGAACATTCTGATCCGACAGCGTTACAGACCGCGCTTAAAGAAAACAATCCGACCGAAACCGAAAAAAACCTTACGACACTGGAAAAAGAGAGCGAAACAGACGGTTCATCCTATCGTCTGTATCTTGGAAATAACGGACGGCTCGATCTCTCTCTCGACCATTCCGTCACCATTTCAAAAACCGTGCTTTCCCAGGACGATTACCCCGCTCCCGATACGGTATTTACTTACGAAGCCACACTGACTCAGCCGGATGGAACTCCCTTTACTGGAGAGATCGATATCGAAAATACGGAGCATCAGGACGATCAGCTGTCGTTCACAAACGGAAAAGCATCGTTCAGACTTTCCAGCACACAGTCCATCCGTCTTAAAAATGTTCCTTTGTATTCTTCCCTTCAAATCGAAGAAACCCCTGTTCCGGGTTTCACCTGCTCGGTTCATACGATTCATGGAAGTCAAACGGAGGAAAGCGACAGCAATTCCTCAGAAGTCCTTGAATTCATCCCGGGTACGCGCGCATCCATTCATTTTGTGAATACGTATTCCCTGAGCCCATTAACGCTGACGCCGGATCAGAGTTATCTGCGCGGCGAAAAAGTCCTCACCGGCAGAAACTGGCAGAATGGCGATTCCTTTACTTTTGAAGTCCGTGCCCTTTCCCCGGCGAACGCCCCGCTGCCGCAAAAAGCGAATGCGGTCGTTCAGGAATCGGACGCTTCGAGAGCGTTTGACTTTGGATCGGTTACGTTTGATCGTCCCGGTCAATACATTTACGCGATCTATGAAAAAGAACCGGAAGAATCTCTTCCCGGCGTCTCAAATTCCCTGAGCGTGTATGCGGTGCAGATCACGGTAACCGATGGCGGCAACGGAACGATGCAGGTCGGCCCCCCCCAGATTATTCAGCTGCGAAATGATCAGGGCGAATCGGTTCAGAACGCAGTCGGTTCCGCCGTATTTACCAATGCGTATAATGCGCAGGAAACCCAGTACAGTCCTTCCATCACCAAACAGATTGCAGCGTTTCCAAACGGTTCAGACAGCGAACAAAGTGGCGTAGCCGCCCCTGACGCATTTACGTTTTCCTTTACCCTTCACGCACTCGATGAAGACGCTCCGATGCCTGCGGGAACTTCCAATGGGTCCGTTCAGGCTGCCAATGCCGGAGCGCTAGTGCAGTTCCCGGCGATTTCCTTTGATTCTTCACACATCGGCAAGACGTACCATTACGAGATCAGCGAAGATCCAATTGAGTCCCTCAACCCGGCTGTTCCTGGCATGTCGGCAAGCAATCAGAAGATTCTTCTGGACGTGGTGGTTACCCGAGCACTGGTGTACGGCACGGAAACCGTAGTCTGCACGCCACAGTATTTTACGCAGGATCATCAGCCGCTCACTCCAGAGCAGGCCGTGCTGACCAACCATTACGAGTATTCCCCAGCCATCGCATCGATCCAGGGTGAGAAAACGTTGCAGGGACGCGATATGGCAGCCAATGAATTCTCGTTTACTCTTTCCGGTGCAAATCCGGAAACGATCCAGGCGATTGCAGACAAAAGCATTCAGATCTCGGATCCCGTCTATTCTGGAGCTGCAGAAAACGGCAGTCCAGCCGACTTTTCCTTTGAAAACATTCAGTTTTTAAAGCCGGGACGCTACTTCTTCCAGATTCAGGAAGATCCAACCCATTCGCCGGCCATTGAACAGGATGCGAGTCTTCATTATGTGATGGCCGAAGTAGCTCTTGATACTCGAACCGCCAGTTTGCAGGCGCATATTACGTATCTCAATCACGCCGACTACGACGCGAACGCGCTTCAGTTTGAAAATCTCTATGCGCCGCAGTTCGATGAACAGAGTGCCGTTTCCTTAACTGGAGGAAAAATTGTTCTCTCCTCCACAGCGGATTCTGGAATCGAAGATGCGATCTTCCGTTTTCTGATGACGGATCCAAAAGGGGTACAAAGCGTTTTGTATTCGCCTCAAGGCGCCTTTGATATTTTGAAAAATCAGACGTTCCACAAGGCTGGAATTTATGTATACCAGCTGGAAGAACTCCCTGCCGTCTCCGGTTATCCGCAGGAAGCTCTGCAGTTTGATTCGGCCAAATATCGAATTGAAATCGATGTAGTCGATAACGGACAGGGCGTGCTTACTGCTCAGCAGCCCAGAATCTTCCGCAATGATCAGCCGGTCGATCAGATTCTTTTTGAAAACCCAATTGCCGCGATTCCCGCTGTTGCCGATGCGCTCCCGTTTGGTACAAAGGAACTGAGCGGCAAAACACTCGAAGAAAATGAATTCCATTTTACCTGGAGTCTGAAAACGGACGTCGCGGATGGCGTATTCGTCGACGGCAATTTATGGGACAGTCCGCAGGAAGTTACCAATGCGGCCAATGGCGATATTGCCTTTTTCGGCAAGGAACTTCGCTTTGTAAAGCCCGGTCATTACGAAATCACCCTGCAGGAAAATGCCGGAGAGGATCAAAATATTCACTACGACAGTACCCTGCTCAAGTGGAGCTACAATGTGTCCCTTAAGGAAGGTGCACTGACTATTTCCGTCGTCTGGCCGCAGAATCTCCCATTTCATAATGTGTATACATCCTCCGCGACCGAGCCGGTAAGGGTTGCAGTCGCCGCGAAAAAGCAGCTGAAAAACGGAACCCTCAAGGAAGGGGCATTTTCCTTTGAACTTGTTCACGATGGAAACGTCATTCAGACCGTCACCAACAAAAAGGACGGATCGATTGTCTTTGATCCGCTGACTTTCGACCAGGAAGGCACAGAAGAACTGATTCTTCGTGAAAAGGCCGGAAAGGATACCAGCATTGAATACGACTCGTCGCAGTTCAAAGTGAACGTTAAAATTGAAAAAGACAGCTCGGGAAAACTGGCAGCAGCCGTTACCTATGACAAAGAGCCTGTCTTTGTGAATATGGTTAAATCCGCCGCTCCAAAGCCCGCTTGGCCGCCAAATACAGGAAATCTGACTTTTGTCTGGTTCTGGATCCTTCTCTTTACGGCAGCAGGAAGCACGATTCTATATTTACGGAAACGCGTCCAATAACCAGCTTTAAGAGCTGAGTTCCAAAGTGGATCAGTTTTCAATTACGCAACTGGACCAGTTTTCAATTGACAAAAACAATTAATTAGAACTTTCCCAACGAGCTTAACTATACAAATCGCTCGTTTTTGAAATTT
>NZ_JBKXLD010000116.1:1763-6961 GCF_047010065.1 Allobaculum sp. | reverse complement strand
ATTATCTCAAATGGATAATTTGGCAATCTACAAAACCGTTAACCGAATGGCATTGTCTTCGAACTGAATTCTCAGGAATTCGAAACGAAGACGTTTATCTTTTATCTAAAGCAAATTTGGACGGAGCAGGAAAGCTGTGTCAGAAAAGGTGAGGCAGCTTGAGAAACTGCTTTCCGGGCGCTATGCGGACCGTACGAATTACTGTTCGTTTTCCGACAGATCGAGACGCGCCTTTCCGGTTTTAAGCGCCGTTTCGATGACATGCGCATCCGGATCGATATAAATGGTCTTGAACGATTTCATCGTCGTAAAGCCGGGGCCTTTTCCCGGAACCTTCCTGAGCTGGTTAATCCGGGTGTAGTCGACCGGCACGCTCGAAGAATAGCGGCCTTTGGAAAACCAGGCGGCCAGCATGGCGCAGAAGCGGATTTCTTCTTCACTCGGATGTTCGCTCTGCAGCACGACATGGGAGCCGTGATAATCCTTGACGTGAAACCAGAGATCGCTGCGTCTGGCCAGCGTCCAGGTAATGTACTGGTTCTGGAGATTGTTCTTGCCGGCGTAAATGGTCGAATCGCCCATTTTCAGAACGACGATATTGGGCATCTTTTTCTTCTTGCGCCGCATCGCATCTTTTTTGAGATGCAGAACATGCCGGTCCGCCAGTTCCTGGCGGATTTCCAGAACGTCCTCGGCGCTGCAGTATTTGAGCTGCTCGGCAAGCATCTGGAAGTATTCGAGCTGATTGGCGCACTGCTCCACCTGCTCGGCGAGAATTTCGCGACCGCGCTTAAGCTTGCGGTACCTGTGATAGTAAATGTTCGCGTTGTCCTTGATCGAATAGCGCGGATCCAGATCGATTTCCAGCTTATCGCCGGTATCGAACGATTCCAGCGTCACGTGCGAAGACTTTGGCAGATCGAGATGGGCAAACAGCGCGTCGCCGATCTGACGCATTTCGTCATACCCGTACGATTCTTCCAGCGACTCTTCCAGACGCGGGAGCTTTTTGGACAGCTTGCGGATTTCTCGATCCACGGCTTTGAAGACATCGCCGCACTGCAGGGAAATGCGTCGGCGGTTTTCATCGGCTTCAAACTGCGTTTCCAGCCCTTCCATCAGGGGGAGGGACGTCCAGGGCGTCTGGAGATGTTCAAAGGGAAGCACATGGAATTCCTTGCCGGTCCGATACAGAAGATCGGAATGCGTCATCTCGTCGTAAATTTCTTCATACGTCTGTCCGTTTTGCATGCGGTACAGAAATTCACGGGAAAGCGCGGGCGAAAAGCCTTCAATCTGGCTGACCAGTGAACGGTCCGGATCGATCGTAACCGGCGGTTCGGGCATCTGCCGTTCCGGTTTTTGCGGCAGCGTGTAAAGCGCCCCCGGATGCAGCAGACGCTTGGAATTTTCGTAGACCGGAATTCGCTTGAGACAGTCGATAATTGTCTGGTCTCTGGAATCGACGAGAATCAGGTTGGCATATTTGCCCATCATTTCCGCATACAGATCGTATTCGACGCGATCGGAAAACTCATTGGACGCCACGATATGAAAACGGACTATCCGGTCGTATCCCATCTGTTCAATGGCTGTGATATAGCCCTGCGAAATGCGTTTGCGCAAAAGCATGACAAAGGGGGAAGGATTGGGCAGAACGTCCTTGTTTTTTTCGTCCAGATAAAGACGGCACGTGTTGGAATGCGCGCAAAGCGCCAGCCTGGCGCTGCCTTTTTGCGGCTTATGCAAGAAGAGCAGAATCTCTTCATCGCTAAGACTCTGAATTTTTCCAATTTTGGCTCCTTCGTATTCCTGAAGCTTATTTACGACGCGTGAAAGCAGAAGACCGTCAAAGGGCATACGCCTACCTCCTTGTCCGCTTGGGACTGATTTTTATAAAAGAAATGCAGAAATTTCTTCAAATCCTGAATTCTCGTATAGTATAGAGAAAATCCTGATGCAAACAAAACGACAGGAAAATAGAGCAGCGCAGCCGCATACGCCAGCGTCTGGCGGGGGCAGCGGTTCTTTTCCTGTTCTGCGGCTTTTCTTACAGCAGCTATGCGTCAATGGACGTGCGGCATAGGAATGGAAGTTCGCAGATTCCCGTTTTAAAATCGCGGTATTTTCCCGTTCTGGCTTCAGAGTTTCTGGAAGAGCACGAAATTCCGTATTTTTCATTCGGCCGGTTTTCTTTTTTACTGGTCTGGCTCACGCCAATCCGAAAAAGAAACGAATACGAAACATGCCTTAAACAATACAGAAGCGGATGAGCAGCTGTGAATGGTCTGTGCAAACAGAGCAGCCTTCAGCCAGAACGTGCAGGAAAGCGCAAATTAAAATCAGACAGAAGGAAGGATTACAATGAACGACACAAAACACGATGCCCGCATTTACATTCTCAGCGGCCCAAGCGGGGTAGGAAAGCGGACGATCCGGGAAAATCTCGACATGGATGCGCTGAATATGGTCAATTCCGTATCGTGGACCACGCGCGATCCGCGCCCGGAAGACATCGAAGGCGTTACCTATCATTTCGCAACGCCGGAAGAATTTGAAAAAGCCGCAGCCAATGATGAATTTGCGGAACACGCCGGCTTTGCCGATCACGCGTATGGAACCCCGCGTTCGGAAATCGAGAAAAACCGGAAAGCTGGACGCAATGTCATGCTCGAAATTGAAGTGCAGGGCGCGAAACAGGTCATGAACAACTACCCGGAAGCCGTTTCGATTTTCCTCGTTCCGCCTACGCTTGAAGATCTTGAAAACCGTCTGCGCAGCCGGAGCACGGAATCGGAAGAAGCCATTCAGGCAAGACTTGCCAGAGCCAGAGAAGAAATGGCCATGCAGGGTGAATACCAGTATGTCGTTGTCAACGACGACGCGCAGAGAGCGGCCGATGAAGTGGCATCCATCATCCGAAAGACAGCGCTCTAAAAAGGCAAGAATAAAGGGAAAATCACTTCTTTGCCCATTGACTTTTCAGGGCCTTTGCTTGAAGGTCCTTGCCTGCAGTGCTAAACTGATCGTGTTATCAATCCCAAGGGAGCGGACATCCGCTCCCTTCGATTTTGTAAGGAGAGAGAATGGATAATCTGAAAACCCTGATTGAGCCTGCCCTGAAAGAAAAGGGCTGCATGTTGTATGAGCTCGAATGGGACACCAAAATGAAGCCCCCGATTCTTCGCGTCATGATCGACCGTGAAGACGAGCCCATTGATCTCGACATCTGCGCCGAGTGTTCCGAAGCACTTTCCGTGCTGTTAGACGAAGCGGACGCGATCCCTGGCGAATATATGCTGGAAGTATGCTCCCCAGGCGCTGAACGGCTCCTGAAAACCGAAAAGCAGATCCAGAACCAGGTCGGCAAGTATGTACGGATCGAACTGATCCAGGAGCAGGATCACGTCAAGGAAATTTTCGGCAAACTCGATGCGGCGGATGAGAACGAACTGAAAATCAGCACGTTTATCAAGGGCCGTCCGAAAAAATACCAAGTCAGACGAGACAATATCGCGCACATTCGCAGCGCTGTAAAAGTTTAATACAGAGGAAGATATGCCTAACAAAGCAATGAAAGAAAAGAAACCAACAAAAACCAAACGCAATTCAAAATCCAGGGAACTCGAAGCGGATGCAAAAACAGCGCAGGAAGCGCTCGAAGCCATCAAGTCCTTCCGCAATCTCTCGCCGGAAGTTCTTACCTCCGCTCTCAATGACGCCATCGAAGTCGGCTACCGCAAATCCCACGGTCTGAAAACCGCGAGAATTCGTACCGAACTCGATCCCAAGGGCGGCCTGAAGGCCTTCCGGATCTGGGACGTTGTGGAAACGGTAGAAGATCCGGAAACCCAGCTCGATGTCGAAGAAGCCAAGGACATTACCCCAAATCCGATCGTGGGCCAGGTTCTTGAAGAAGAAGCCGATATCGAAGACTTCGTTCGCAACGATATCTCGACCGTAAAGAGCGTTATGCTCCAGAAATTCAAGGATGCTGAAAAACAGGAAATTTTTGAAGAGTACCGTGACCGCGTCAGCGACATGGTCGACGGTCTGATTCATTCCGTAGAAAATAATTTCGTCATGGTTCGTCTGGGCGCCGATCAGGAAGGCAAGCTTCAGCCCGGTGCAACCGACGCCGTCATGCGCAAATCTGACCAGATTCCTGGTGAAGAGTACATCGAAGGCAAAATGATCCGCGTGGTCATCACAAAAGTCGACAAGGAATCCAAGGGCGCCATGGTAATGGTCAGCCGTTCCTGCAACGACATGATCAAGCGCCTGTTTGAAAAGGAAGTCGCCGAAATTTCTTCCGGAACGATCGAAATCAAGGCGATCGCCCGCGACCCGGGACTCCGCGCCAAGATGGCCGTCATTTCCAACAACGAAAACATCGATCCGATCGGTGCCTGCATCGGTCCGGGCGGAAGCCGTGTCCGTGCAGTATCTTCGAATCTGAACGGGGAGAAAATCGACATTTTCGAATGGTCCGACGATCTGCAGCAGCTCGTAGCCAACGCGCTCTCGCCTGCGCAGGGTGTTCAGATTTTCCCGCATGAAAAAGCCGCCGATAAACTCGGCAGCGAAAAAGTCCGCCGCTCCACACGCGACCGCAATCCGAACGACGATTCCCGTACGCTGGTTGCTGCCGTACCAGACAATCAGCTGTCCCTGGCCATCGGCAAAAAAGGACAGAACGCCCGTCTGGCGTACAAGCTGACTGGCTACCGCATCGATATCCGCTCCCAGAGCGAACTCGATGAACTTGGTATCGACTGGAGAGGGTACGTAGAAGAAATGCATCGCGAGTACGAAGAAAAGAAAGCCCGCGAACGCGCCTACAAGCAGCAGAAGCGTATCGAAGAACTGCAGAACTCCAACGAACCGACCGCCAATATCGCCGATGTAGCCGACTACGACTACGATGTCGATTACGACGATCGTCACCTCGACCGCATGGATACGCTCGCCAGCCGCGAAGCGCAGTACGAAAGCGAAGCCGAACCGGCAAACGAAGCGCCGAAAACCGCAGAGTCCAGTGTCAGCGTTAAGGAAAAGGAACTCGACGAAATGGAAGAAGCGGCACGCATCGCCAAGGAAAAACGCAAATCGCTCAGCGAAAAGCGTACGACGTACGTGTCCAAGTTTGAATCTGCTGCCGAAGCGCCAAAAGCTGAACCCGCAAAACCCGCTAAACC
>NZ_JBKXLD010000116.1:0-1753 GCF_047010065.1 Allobaculum sp. | reverse complement strand
GGCAAGGATGACGCGAAAAAAGAAAAAGACGAGCGCCGCAAGGAACGCAAGAAACCGGCCTTCAACGTACTTCATCCGATTTACACCGATGAAGAGCTCGCTGAAATCGAAGACAACGAAATCGAAGAAGAAGAAAATCGTTACAGCGACGATATCGACTACGAAGATTACGATTCCTACTACGAAGAATAAGCGGATCGCTTCTTCTTCTGAAAACTTGCACAGACCTGTATTCCAAGGACAGCACAGGCTATTTCTTTTCAAAACCTGTGTGTCTGTGTAAACTTGTCAAAGCGGTCTGAAAGACCGCAAGTCAGGCAGAGACAGCCTTTGCCTGATGGCATATCCATATTCTGAATTTGATTTCCATCCCAGGAGGGGGAATCCAATCCGAAACTGGAACCGAATATGCCAAGTAAGCCCTGACTGGAAAGGAGATCGATCGCCATGAGAAAAATTCCGATGAGAAAATGCGTCGTGACGCAGGAGAGATTTCCCAAAAAGGATCTGATCCGGGTCGTGCACACCCCGGAAGGGGAAGTGCTCGTCGACGCGACCGGCAAGAAAAACGGCCGCGGCGCCTATATCCAGAAATCTATGGAAACGCTGGAAAAAGCCAAAAAGAACAAAGCGCTCGCCAGAGCCCTCGAGTGTGAGATTCCAGATGCGGTCTATGAAAAACTGGAGCTGATGATCCGTGCCGGCTGATGCGACGGTTTCTCTTTTAGGACTCTGTATTCGAGCCGGAAAGTTTGCTAAAGGCGATGCCCTGATTCCCGCAATCTCTTCCAGAAAAGCAAAAGCGGTCGTAATCAGTTCCGCCTGCGGTGCAAACCGGACGAAAAAACTGCATGACAAATGTTCGTTTTATTCCATACCGTGCTACACCCTCGAAGCCGATCGCTACGATCAGCTTGGCAGCAAAGCCGGAAATTCCATCGCCATTCTCGACGCCGGATTTGCCAGAGGGATCGAAAAGTACTTAACGCCCGATCCCCTCGCCAAACGTGAAGAAACGCAGGATGGAGAATCTTTGTCATAAAAAGAATTTACAAATTCCCTTCGCAAGTCTGTCTATTTCGATGTTCGTACTGGAGTGATTCAAGCTTGAGTACATTCCGAGGACGCCGTATAAGACAGAAGAGCGAAGTCTTCCCAGAAGCATAGGAAAAACAGACTGTCCGCCTTTGGACAGAACTTCTGTTTTCGTTTTTAGAAAAGGATGGTGATTGAATGGCCAATAAGCCAGCAAGACGCAAGCCGGGAAACAATAACCGGAATCGTAACAACAACAATCGCGGAGGATCGCGCAATAACAATAACAACCGCCCTTCCAGACCGAGAATCGAGTATCCAAAGGAAATTACCTACTCGCTTCCGATCACGGTCGGTGAACTTGCCGAACTGATGAAAAGAAACTCATCTGAACTGATCAAGTTCCTTTTTCTGCTCGGTAACATGTGCACGATCAATACGCCGCTGAGCGATGACGAAATCGAACTGATTTCCGAAGAGTTCAAGGTGAAGGCCAACAAGGAAGTTGTTGTTGACGAAGATGATATCGAAGACCAGATTGCCAACCGTGAATTCGATGAGAAAGATCTTAAACCGCGTCCGCCTGTTGTCACCATCATGGGTCATGTCGATCACGGAAAAACTACCCTGCTCGATACCATTCGTTCCGCCCACGTCGTAAAAGGCGACTTTGGCGGAATTACCCAGCACATCGGTGCCTCCCAGGTCAGCCTGAACG
>NZ_JBKXLD010000115.1:0-6961 GCF_047010065.1 Allobaculum sp. | reverse complement strand
GCGTTCGAAATCTTCTTCTACGACTTTCGAAACCGTCTGATTTCCCACTTCGTCGCTGTCGTCCGCCGCTGAACCTTCGGTTTCGAGTTCCTCTTCCCTGGAGACTTTCTTTTTGCGCAGCGGCCGGCGGCGCTTTTTCTTCTTATGGGGGTCGTCTTCATCCTCCGGGTACGGCTTGTCGTCTTTCATTTTTAAGATCAGGACCGCATAGATAATGCCGCCAGCCGTACCAAGCAGACCGGATTTGAATCCCTGCGGCTGATACGTCAGTTCAATCTGATTCAGACCCGCGGGCAGATGAATTTTCAGAAAGCCGTTCATGAAGCTGTCACAAGGTACGCTCTGTCCGTTGACGGTCGCCTTCCAGCCTGGATCGTACGGAATGGTAAACACCATATCGCATTCCTTCTGGGCCTCGTAATTTCCCGTCACGCGGGTCGCTTCCACGGACTGATCCTTGAGTCCGTTCGTATTCAGACGTTCCACCGCCCGTTCGACCGCATCCTCGTTCATCGACGCCGCATACAGCGTCAGCGTCTGCGAGTCACGATCCGAATCCGCTGTAAACTGCAGTTCGACAAAATCGTTTTCGGCCACATCGCCGACGTAAACGACTTCGCCGTCGTATTTATCTTCGTGAACGAGCTGATCGTTTTTGAACACCTTGAACTTGCCAGAACCGCCAAGCGTTCCATACACGTACACCTGAGTGCCGCGAAACGGCGCCAGCTTGACGGTCGTCACATCCCCGTCTTCGATATCTTCAATCATGCAGGTGCCAGACTCGGTGAATTCTCCATCCGTCTTCGCGTCGGTTTCAATCGACGCCTTTACATCGAGCGGCGTGAAGCTGTCGGGCATCAGGGTATTGAGATTGGTAAATTTATTGGATGCATCGAGCGCGTCGATGCCGTCAAAAATCGTACTGCCAATCGGCGTGGCATACGGCGACTTCCAGAGGACGAGATCATCCACCCTTGCCACTTCAACAAACGGTTCGGGCAGCTGTTCGTGCTCGTCGGTCGCATACAGATCGACGCCAAGAATGAGATCGCTGATGGACGTATGACCATAGACGCGGTAGTAGTTTTCGCCGCTTGCATAGCCGAGCTTGCCTAAAATCGACGCGGTATCCGGATTGATGACGGAGTTAAAGGAAGATACGCCGCGAAAGCCGTACAGGGCGGGCGCGTTTACGATGTCGCTGCAAAGAATGTCCGAACGGCCGGTTCCCGTAAACTGCGCCGCTTCCAGATCCGGCTTCATATTCGTAAACGAGCTGGACAGATCGCCCGGCGCGCACTGGGCCAGACAGCCAAAGCTTTCGGCCAGAATGAGCCACGAAAGCAGCACCTGGCGATGAAAGCCGGCCGCCAGTGTAAAGCAGAGCAGGCAGCCGACAAGTGCCGGCTCAATCCAGGTATTCGAAGTCTGGGAAAGCCAGACGACACCCGAAAAGGCGATGGCGGCCGTTACGCCGCAGCCGATCAGAACCGAAAGCTTCGTTTTGCGTATTCGAACCAGTCCGTCATACATCATCAGGCAGGACAGAAAGCCGACAAGAAAGCCGAAGCGGTTTGGCACCTGCCTCTGCATGTAAAAGCCATGAAAGGCGTAGTTCAGCCAGCTGCACTGCGTCGCCACCAGGTAAAGCAGGCAAAGACCCGAAAGGCCGAGACGCGTCCGCCAGGAAATCGATTTCTGAAAGAGGAAAACGAGGCAGAACATCAGGCAGGCCGAACCCATGTACAAGTTGATCGCCCCGCGATTATGGGTAATGCGGACAATATTCGCATCCGGCAGAAGCCGGGAAAAGAAATACGCCCAGTCATTGAAAAATTCAAAATCCGGCGGTGACATGCGTGAAACGTTGTCCATAAGCATGCCCTCGATGACCGGAAGCAAAACGAGTGAAGCCAGCAGCGCGGCGCAGAGCGAACAGAGCGCGAACCAGATAATCAGCACCCAGCGCCGGTTTTTAAAGCGCATGACGAGCACGACTTCATACAGCGCCAGAAAGATGCAGAGAATGGCGCCCATGTAAAAGTTCATGAAAATAGCCGCCGCCAGCGAGAACAGATACGCTGCACGGCCTTTTCTGGTATCGAGCCGTTCCATGCCATAAAGCATTAACGGAAGCAGTGCGATCGAATCCATCCACATGAAGTTGACCGCGTAGCCCATGAAATAAAAGCCAAATCCGTACGTGATCGCGCAGGCAGCTGCGGGCATTGCTTTTTTCGAAGCGCCTTTTCGTGTCGGCAAGTACCAGGCCATCAGCGTACAGACCAGAATGTTTTTCAGAACGATAATCAGATTGGCTGCGAACGGAATCTGCGTACGGTCGAACAGAAGCGCCACGAAGGTAAAGGGGCTCGTCAGGTAATAGGCTATGGTCAGAAAGAAGTTTCCGCCAAGGCCTCCGTTCCACGAATAGAAGACTGAGCCGCCTTCTCGAAATATGCTCCAGAATTCGGACAGAAACGGCATGTACTGCGCGTACCCGTCGTTCGTACACAGGCTCGCCTCCCCAAGAGGGAAAAGCCCGATCACGATCCAGGTAACGAGCCACGCCAGCGAGGCGACCAGCAGCGTGATCACCGCCGCTCTTGTGGAGACGTTTTTTATATTCAGAAAAGGCGCCTCCAGTTTTTTCAGCCAGCCTGGCCTGTGCGATCTGGGTCTGGCCTTTTCGGACAGTGCGGATTCCATAAATGTTCTCCTTTCTCCGTTCGTTTCAGAACGCTGAACACAACGGGAAATAAAATAACAACGGTAAATAAAATATAGGTAAATACAGGGGAAAGACGGGTCTGGCCGGTTTGCAGACAGGAGAATATCCAGAACACCTTCCGGTCAGAACCTGCTGAATTTTCAAAAGTGCTTTTATTTTCGCAAAATCAAGGGCGCAAGAAAAGGCGGGGCCCATACTGCGAACCGTTCCAGTCGCTCAAAGCGGCCTGTACGCAAAGCCGCAGGCCATAAAAAGCGGAAGAAAATGCCATAAGAAATCCGGTGTAAGAAAGCGGCCAAAACGGAATACCGGGACGTACAGTGCGCAAAAAAGCCCCGAAAGTATCCGCTTTTCCTCTCTTTTTTACCGATCCTGCCCTGCCATCATATTCCCTGCCTGTGGAATTTGTCGGTTCCGCTCAAAAAAGCGCGTGAGAAAACGGGCAAAAAGCTGACTATATTCCTTTTGCACCGAAAATAACGGTTTGTGCCATAATAAGTTCTGATTTTGTTTAGAAAGGATGGTTTTCCATGTTCAAATCCAAGAGCAGTCAGACCGATCTGGGGACCGCCCCTGTCGGACGTCTTCTCTTTAATCTGGCGGTTCCGTGCATCCTCGCACAGATCGTCAACGTTCTCTATAACATCGTCGACCGCATGTATATCGGTCACATTCCCGGTAGCGGTCAGGCGGCGCTGACCGGCGTCGGCGTCACTATGCCTCTCATTACGGCGATCAGTGCCTTCGCGTATCTGGTCTGCATGGGTGCCGCTCCGCGCGCCGCGGTTTTCATGGGCCAGAAAGACAATAAAACCGCGCAGAAAATCATGAACAGCTCTCTGGCCCTGCTCATTCTTCTTGCCCTCGTTCTCACGGTCATTACCGAAGTTTTCGGCCGGGATCTGCTTATGTCCTTTGGCGCAAGCGAACAGACAATCCCCTATGCCTGGGCGTACATGCAGATTTATGCGGCCGGTACCATTTTTGTTCAGGTTGCCCTGGGCATGAACGCGTTTATCAACACACAGGGCTACGCATCCTGGGGTATGGCCACCGTACTGATCGGCGCAATTCTCAACATTGTTCTTGACCCGATTCTCATTTTCGTCTTCGGACTCGGCGTACGCGGTGCCGCGATTGCGACCGTCATTTCCCAGGCCTGCTCGGCGATTTTCGTTCTCTGGTTTCTGCGTTCGAAACGTTCCGCGCTTCGTCTTTCCCCTTCGCTGATCCGTCTGAACTGGAAGCTCATTCTCCCCTGCCTGGCGCTTGGTCTTTCTCCGTTTGTCATGATGATCACCGAAAGCTTCATCACGCTCGCCTTTAACACCTCGCTGCAGCGTTACGGCGGCGATCTGGCGGTCGGATCGATGACGATTCTGGCGAGCATCATGCAGTTTGCGATGCTTCCGCTCCAGGGCCTTACCCAGGGTTCGCAGCCGATCATTTCCTACAACTTCGGTGCCGCCAATCTGGATCGCATCAAAAAGACGTTCAAGATTCTGCTGATCAGCTCGCTGATTTACTCCTTTGGCTTATGGGCGCTTTGCGAACTGTTCCCGGGTGCCTTTGCTTCCTTCTTCACACCCGATCCCGAACTCATTAAGTACACCGAATGGTCGCTGCGCATTTACATCGCAGGTGTCTGCCTGTTCGGTATGCAGATCGCCTGTCAGCAGACGTTCATCGCGCTGGGCAATGCGAAGACGTCTCTCTTCCTTGCGGTTTATCGTAAGATCATTCTGCTTCTGCCGCTGATCTACATCCTGCCATTTTGCATGAGCGACAAAGTCTTTGCGGTTTTCCTGGCCGAACCGATTGCGGATGTTGTGGCCGCCGTTACAACCGGTATCCTGTTCCTGCGCTATACACGAACCAAACTGCCGGCTCTCATCGAGCAGAACCGTCAGAAACTGGCCGACGAACTTGTTCAGCCCGCACAGAACTAAAATTTCTCTGACCCCCAATCCGGAGTTTCGACTCCGGATTTTTTATGGCCTTTTTCAGGCTCTGAAACGGAATCCTCCCCCAGCAAAAGAGAAAGGAATCGATCCTGGATTCGACAAGCGAGCCAGGGAACGCAAGACGACCATCCGTCCTACCGTCAGGGCTCTCTTTCTTCGGATTTTGTGCCCGCTGGATCAAACGATCCTTAAAAGGAAAAATTCTGAGCCGCAGTTTGAACGGGCAGCTTCATAAAGAAGCCTCTCCGCACAATCGTCCGGCAGAAAGGCAGATCCAGAGTCCGTCTGGAATAAACGCTTGAAGCGGCAAAAGCACTCAACGCGCTTCCGTCTCTTCGTATCCATTTTTCCCAGTCGGAATTCCGGTCTTCCGATATTCGCTTCTTTTGTTTTCTTCTTCGAAAAGAAGTACCCTTAAATCCGAATCCGACTATCCGTTACGGATGGCTTCCATGGCCGGAACCTTTACCCCTTTCCATTCCCGCCTTCCTCTTTTACCAAGATCAAAAGCCAGGAGATTCGTCATAACCCGCCGCTTCGCGAAAAGACACCCAAACGAGAAATCGCTCCTTTTTGGCAGAGAAAAGGCGAACCTTCTGCCCTTTGGCGGCCTTCCCTTGCGGGAAGTTACCAGAACACAAAAGATTCGCCTTGCTGATTTGTAAATCGATCCAGATCCACGACTGTCGACGGACCGGACAGGCTTCTACTGAAAGCCAAAAAACGAAAAACCGAAAACGCGGACGAATTCGCGATGGCCTTTGCAGACTGGACACCATCGATTCCTGCAGCGATTTGTATAAAGCATGCACCTGGATGATCCGAAATCCGGGTGCATTTTTTCTGACTCAGAAATTTATTCCTCTACCACTTTGCACGCTTTAACAAATTCAAGGAACTGGGCGGCGGTCATCACTTTGCGTTGGCCTTTGCACTGAAAGGCAAAGAGCACCGCGTCCGTCGGCGCGCAGCAGTTCATATCATCGAGCCGTTCGAATTCTCCGCTTTCCCCATGGAAATCCGGATCATCTCCCTGATATTCGTATTTTCTGCCTTTCATCTTTTCGATCTGAAGCAGTGCCATCGTTTCATCCATAGTCCGTCTCCTCTCCTGCTGCCGACGGGAATTCGTTCCGATCCCTTCTGCAAGCCTTCCCTTTGATTCAGGGCTGAACTGAGCGTACTCTGCAGACTTCGAATTCCGCTCGGAAATGCATGAGAAAATCGCATACCCCTTGCGCAGGATAGACACCATCCGTCAGAAATCAGAAGGCCAGGTTCAAGAAGGAGAGCCTGGGATGGACAGCTCTATCTTAGCCACCGATTTCGCCAGTCTTCCCGTCATCTGTCTTCTCGCCATCCATTTCCTTTTGCGATTTTGTTTTCTTCTTCTTTCTGTGTCGATGCAGCAGCCACCACAGAAGAAGGAAGAGAAGAAGAAGAACGACAAGGATCCAGATCCAGTAGTTCTTCAGCAGTTTTTCGGCGAGATTTTCCGAATTCTCTGGTTCTTCTTCATACGGGATTCGATGACCTCTTACCAGAAGACGCTGCGTATTCACTCCGTACGGATAGCACGTATAGAGCGTGACCAGATCTTCTCCGGGCTGAATGTACATCGGTTCCATTTCATCCGGATCGACAATCAGCCGCTGATCTACCTCATACGCAAGCGTTCGGTCCAGCACACGGATGAAAAACTGATCTCCGTTTTTCAGCTTGTCAATGTCCGTAAACAGCTTGGCGCGAACCAGTCCGGTATGAGCCGTGAGAACGGTGTGTGTGCTCGGACCTCCCGTAGGCAGAGACGATCCCATCCAGAATCCGGCACCCGCCTGGAGCTGCTGTTCCTCGGTTCCGTAATATATCGGAATATTGACCCCGATTTTCGGAATTTGAATCGATCCGATCATTCCGCTTCCCAGCGGATTCAGCAAAGTTTCGACATACTCCCGCTCTTTGGGACTGCACGTCAGCTGCAGATCTTTGGCGGCCAGATACTCGTTGTATTCTTCCGCCAGCCGCCACTCTTCATCGAAGTTTTCTTCTACCCCTTCGAGTCCGATATTGTACTGGTCGATGTTTCTGCTGAGCTGATAGTTCACTACCATATCGCTGATGGAAGGATAGAAAATCAGACCCGCACCGCCAAGCATGATGAGAAGAGCAAGGATCAGTCCGAAACGGGATTGCTTCTTTTTCGTTTTATTCGTAAGTGTCAAACAATCGACGGGTATACGCGAGACTGAATATTAGATACGCT
>NZ_JBKXLD010000114.1:0-6983 GCF_047010065.1 Allobaculum sp. | reverse complement strand
TATCGGCAACGTCGACGCGACAATCATGGCCGAAAAGCCGCATCTGGCCGGCTATAAGGCGCAGATGACGGAAAATGTCGCGTCCATTCTTCACTGCGACGTCGATCAGATTTCCATTAAGGCAACCCGCGGCGAAAAGCTTGGCTTTGTCGGCAGACAGGAAGGAATGACCGCTCTGGCTGTCTGCCTTCTGGAGGAAGACGAATGAAAGTCGTCATTCAGCGCGTAAGTCACGCCTCCTGCACGGTGGACGGTGAAATTATCGGCCAGATTCAGGACGGACTGCTTCTTCTGGTGGGGTTTAACCGGGAAGACGATGCGTCGGTTTTGCCGAAGATGATTCGTAAAATTGTCAACATGCGCATCTTTGGCGATGAAGAAGGCAAGCTGAACCGCTCCGTCCTGGATATAAAAGGAGAAGTGCTTTCGATTTCGCAGTTTACCTTATACGCTTCCTGCAAAAAGGGAAATCGTCCAAGTTTTATCGAAGCAGCCCCTGCAGAGCAGGCGCGCATGTTATATGATCAGTTTAATGCACTGCTTGAACAGGAAGTCCCCGTACAGAAGGGCGTCTTTCAGGCAGATATGAAAATTGATCTGCTCAATGACGGGCCGATCACCATCGTACTCGACAGTAGAGAGGTATAGAAAAATGATTCTTTATGGAAATGAACTTGCTGCAAAACTGCAGGCAGGCATGAAAGAGGAAATCGATCAGATCAAGGAAAAAGGTCTGCGCCTTCCGTGCCTGTCCGTCATTCTGGTCGGCGACAATCCAGCCAGCCAGTCCTATGTCAAAAGCAAAGCCAATGCCTGCCACAAAATCGGCATTGAAAATCGCACCATTCATCTTCCTGCCGACATTTCTCAGGAAGAACTCGAAGCCGTTGTACAGAAAGAAAACGAAGATCCAAACGTTGACGGCATTCTGATCCAGCTGCCGCTGCCGGCTGGTTCCGGACTGAACGAAGAAAAGGCACTGATGGCCATCAGCCCCGACAAGGATGTCGACGGACTTCATCCGCTGAACGCCGGCGCGCTCGCACTTGGCCGCGAAGGCTTCGCTCCATGCACCCCGCGCGGTGTCATGGAAATTCTGAAAGAAGCCGGCTATACTGATCTTTCCGGTATGCGTGCGGTAGTCATGGGCCGTTCCAATCTCGTCGGAAAACCGGTCGCGCAGCTTCTGCAGAACGCCAATGCCACCGTTACGGTCATCCATTCGAGAACGAAAGACGCGCCTTCGATCTGCCGCGAAGCCGACATTCTGATCGCCGCCATCGGCAAGCCGGAATTTGTAACTGCTGAATATGTCCAGGACGGCGCCATCGTAATCGATGTAGGAATCAACCGCGTAGACGGAAAACTGAAAGGCGACGTAAAATTTGATGAAGTGGCTCCGAAAGCGTCCGTCATCACGCCCGTACCGAAAGGCGTCGGCCCGATGACCGTATGCATGCTTCTCGACAACACCATCGAAGCCTGGAAAAAACACGAGGGAATTCATGACTGATATTCAATACGACCTTGGCGACATTGTGGAAATGAAAAAAGAGCACCCCTGCCATCTTTCCAAAGAATGGAAAATCATTCGCATGGGCGCCGATATTCGAATCAAGTGCCAGGGCTGTCAGACCAGCGTTCTGATGCCGCGTTCCAAATTTGAGAAAAAGCTCAAGCGCGTCATCCGGAAAGCGGATCAGAACAAGGAGGAATAGAATCAATGTCTTTAACTGCAGGAATTGTCGGACTGCCAAACGTAGGCAAGTCCACCCTGTTTAATGCCATCACCAACTCGCAGGCGGAGGCTGCCAACTATCCGTTTGCGACCATCTCGCCTAACGTCGGCGTCGTTGAAGTACCCGATCGCCGCGTAGACCGCCTGACGGAACTGTTTCATCCGAAGAAAACGATTTATACGACCTTTGAATTTACCGATATTGCCGGTCTGGTCAAAGGCGCGTCCAAAGGCGAAGGACTGGGCAACCAGTTTCTGGCGAACATCCGGAACACGGATGCGATCTGCCATGTCGTTCGCTGCTTTGACGATCCGAACATCACGCATGTGGAAAACTCAGTCGACCCGGTTCGTGATGCCGAAATTATCAATCTCGAACTGATCCTCGCCGATCTGTCGACGGCAGAAAACCGCATTGCCAAAGTTGAACGAAAGGCATCGAGCGGCGATAAGAGCGCCAAAGCGGAAATGAATCTGCTTTCCCGTCTTAAACCGCATCTGGAAGCCGGAAATCCGGCCCGCTCTCTGGAAATTACGGAAGACGAAGCGCCGATTCTGCACCAGTACGGTCTGCTGACTGTCAAACCGGTCATTTACGTAGCCAACATGGATGACGAAGGCATCGCCGATCCGTCGGCCAATCCGTATTTCCAGGCACTGTCCAAAATGGCCGAAGCCGAAGGCGCGCGCATCGTTCCGATCTGCGCCCGTCTTGAAGAAGAACTTTCCAGTCTGGAACCGGAAGAAAAGGACGCGTTCCTCGAAGATCTCGGTCTTCCGCAGTCCGGTCTCGATCATCTGATTCAGACTGCGTACGCGACGCTCGATCTCTGCACGTTCCTGACTGCAGGCACCGACGAATGTCGTGCATGGACATTCAAGCGCGGCATGAAAGCGCCGGACTGCGCCGGCGTCATTCACACCGACTTCAAGCGCGGCTTTATCCGTGCCGAAGTGTACGCCTTTGATGACATCGATCGTCTCGAAAGCGAACAGGCGGTTAAGGAAGCCGGCAAGCTGCGCCTGGAAGGCAAGGACTATGTCGTTCAGGACGGCGATGTGATGCATTTCCGCTTCAACGTCTAATCCGACAGGACGGTATTCCATTCCATCTGAAAACAATTTGACTCTCCGTCTCGATCGCGGAGAGTCTTTTTGAATTCTTACACTGTGCCCAAATCAAACCGGAATCCTTTTCTTTTGGATGGCGTTCTGTATGATGGGTATACGGTCCCAAAATGTATAGCCGCAAAAAGAATGCTTTTGCGAACTCCAATGGACCGAATTCGACGCAAATGACTTTGCAAGGCTCTGGCTTTGCGAAAGGAGAATTTATGTTATCTGCCCTTCGAACATTCGATCTGCGCATGATTTCGATTTATCTGATTGCCGTTTTCCTTTCCATGACGCTTCATGAAATGGCGCATGGACTGGTCTCCTACTGGCTGGGGGATTCGCTGGCAAAATCGCGCGGACGAATTTCTTTAAACCCGTTCCACCATATCGACTGGATGGGTCTGCTCTGCCTGCTGCTCTTTGGTTTTGGATGGGCCAAACCGGTACCGGTCGATCCATCCCGCTACAAGGATCCGAAAACCGGCATGATCTGGACCGCTTTTGCGGGTCCGATGACCAACTTCCTGCTTTCCTTTGTCTGCGTGTTCCTTTTTGAAGTGCTGGTTTATTTCACCGGCGGCTTCGTGAACACTGCCATCGGATCGTATCTGATCTCGCTTCTGTCCGCGACCGCGGTGATGTCCATGGGATTTGGCGTCTTCAACCTGATTCCGATCCCGCCGCTGGACGGATCCCGCATTTTCTGGGCATTTTTGCCGGACCGAGAATACTTCAAAGTCAATAATCCGCCTGCCTGGATGTCCCTGCTGTTTCTGGTTGTGATTTTCTCCGGCATTCTCGATGGACCGCTGGCCATGATGCGTTCCACCATGATCGGCTGGATGGAAAGCGGAGCGCTCTGGCTGCTTTCTCCGTTTATTTAAACGGCCTGTTTACGCGCGGGGGACTGGATCATCCAGTCCAAGGCGCCGCACAAACGAAAGAGATCGAACGGGATTGTCTGGAAATTCCGTTCTGAACCGCTCTGTTGTGAACCCTTTTTGAGTCTGTACGTACTGCAATGGTACCTGCAGACTCTTTTTCTTTTTCCAAAAAGGCGGGATCCATTATTCGTTTGCACGCTTCGAAAAGCCATCGCCTATAGAAAAACGAAAGGTACAATCCGGTATTGCAAGAATGAGCAGCGCTTGCATAAATTGATTGATTTTCAGAAGAATTGGACGATGCAGGGAAAGGCTACGGTACAAAAAAGACAATGACAGTCAAAAGAAAACGTGAGTGTCAAACCAGACGCTCAATTTTCCGTACCTGTTGCGCTTTAAAAGAAAAAAGTAAGAAAAGAAAGAAGGAAAATTATGAAATACTGTGAGCACTGTCATGCTCCCATTTCCGATACGGCGCTGTTCTGCACCAGCTGCGGAACGCCTGTTTCCAAATCCTCTCCGGCCAGTCAGCCGGCAAAGTCGAATCCGGTCCAAAACGCATCGGCGCAGAGAGTTCAGCCTGGCAAAACTGTTCAGCCGGCAAAAAATGCCGGATATCCTCAGAATGCCCGGGCGGTATCCAGTACGCCTTATGCGCAGAACGCGCAGCCCGTCCAGAATGCGCAGAACGGACAGTTTTCGAATGCGGTAAAGACAAACGCCCAGACGCAGTCCGTTTCTTCCGCTGCCTCTTCCGCTGCTTCTTCCGCCATGCAGACCGTGCAGGCGGTCGCCGGTTCGGTTCAGTCGTTTGTGGATAATGCCTCGGCGGCTTCCCGGCCGGTCGCTCAGCGCGCAGTGGAAAATGCGGAAGCGCCAAACCGGGACAAGACGTGTCATGGCGTAATTCTTTCGGACGGGGAAGTCGTAATCCGGGACTACGTATGTGCCGATATCCGCTCCCCGCGCTGCATGGGATATCTTACCGTAACGAATAAGCGCGTCCTCTTTAACGGAGAAGGCAGCGGAAGCCGGATCGCTCAGCAGGCCTGGATTGACGGCGTCACCGGCGTTACCGCCTATTACGGGCGCGACATTCAGATTTCGATGGTCGTTGGCGGAGCACTTCTTCTTCTCTGTTCCCCCTTTGCAGCGATGGTCAATCCGCTCGTACTGTTTCTGTTTATGGGGCTGGGGATCTTACTGATCATTGTCGGCCTGATGCAAAAATGCTTCAAGCTGAGCATTCATTCCAGCAACTACACCGGCAACAGTATTTCGTTTGGGAGCGGGCCGACCAACATGCTCGGCAATGCGGCGCTGCTTTCGCTGACCGGCGGCCCGACTGTCGACACCAACAAGATGATGGATGAGCTCGGCGCTCTGATTCAGGATCTTCAGACGCAGGGCGATCTGGCCATCAAAAAATGGAAATAGCCGATCGAAATTCTGCGATCGCAACAAAGACAGGCATCGGCTTTCGCTGCCTGTCTTTGTTTTGGAAAGGAAATCGAAATGATTGATATTAATGTAAATCGTCTCGCAAAACGCATTCAGGAAGAGTGTCCGTACCTCGATGCGCAGGCGGCAATGTATTACGCCAGAGACTTTCAGCGCACCTTTGAAGACGGCTCGAAACCCGCACTGGAGCGATGGATGAATCATGAGCCGTTTGAGACGGATGAAAAATATACCGTTCCTGTGATTCAAAAAATTCACAGAGCCGGAGGAATTGTGGAAGCATTCCGTCTTTACGATCTGTGGAAAAAAGATCCCGTCCTGGGCGAACGGCTCATCTGGCAGGGACCGCGCTAAAAGGAGCAGAAAGTCATGAACTTACGACAGATGCGCTTTGCGCTTATGAGCGATGAAAAGCTCTATCAGTCTTTTGCTTCTTCGAACTGGAACCGGATGAGCGTCGAAAACCGGAAGGCAGCGCTGCAGGAGCTGGGCAATCGCGTCGCAGACAAATACGGGATTGAACGCCGGCCGATGTGGTTTGAACCCATGAGCGGAGGACGCTTCGGATCTTTTGATGAGAATGAAAATGTCGTATGCCTCAACCGCTACCTTGTGGAAGAAGGCCGGCAGTATATGGCGGAAAACGGGCAGCTGTATTACTGCGATCGTACGGATGCGCCGGCCGAACTGGTGAATACGGTTTATCACGAATACTATCACGCCTATCAGCGGGATGCGATCGACGGAAAAGTGACGCATCCGGATCCCATGGAAGTCAAAGTCTGGGAAAGCAATTTTAAACGGGATGCGAGCAATCAGCTCGTGAACTACTACAGCAATCAAGACAAAGTGGATCCGCGCTATAACGTCCAGTCCGGGGAGCGAACAGCCGACCGCAAAGGAGAAGAAGGCGTTCGAAAAGTTTTTGAATCCAACGAAAGAACTCTCGGCAAAGACCAGATGTATGAAGAGTATAAAAAATCGCATGCCTGTGATTCATATTCCAGACACCTTCAGGATGCGATCAGCCAGTTACAGGATCCGAACATCGAAGAAAATCTCGATAAAGAGATGCTCATGAAATACTGCGATGATCATGGAATCGACTATAAAGCAGAGGACAGCTATAAGGATGTCTGCAATCGGATTCGGCAGGCAGAGCATCCAGAACTTGGTCCAGCTGAGCCCGCTTCCGAAAAATCTCTGCTGACCCCGGAACAGGAGCGGCTTAAGCAGTACATGGATGATCATGGATACAGTCCGGAAAACCAGACGGAGTATAAGCGGGATCCGGAATGGCAGCGGCTGCATCAGGCAGTTTATGGAGAACGCGAAGGCATAAATAACTTGCCGCCGGATCCCTCTTTCCACAAAGAAGCGGAAAAGGCCGAGCAGGAAGACCAGACGATCAACAGAGAACTGAACACGGAGGTTTTACCAAAGAAAGCGGAAGAAGCTGCCGAAAGCGAAGACCAGGATCAGCAGGAAGGCGAAAGCAAAACAGCGGAAGAGACCGAGGACGAATCTGAGGCTGAAAGCGAAGATCAGAGCGAACAGGAAGAGGAAAGCGAAGCGGTCGAAGAGACCGAGGACAAATCCGCAGCCGAAAGCGAAGATCAGAGCGAACAGGAAGAGGAAAGCGAAGCGGTCGAAGAGACCGAGGACAAATCCGCAGCCGAAAGCGAAGATCAGACTGAACAGGAAGATCAGGTCGAATCCGATGAACTGAACAGTAAGCGTCAAATAAAAGACGGGTATTTTCTCGACCGCCTCCTTGGGATAAT
>NZ_JBKXLD010000113.1:0-7117 GCF_047010065.1 Allobaculum sp. | reverse complement strand
GAGTTGGACAGCTTGCGCGCATCCGGTTCTGCGGGAATGCCGTGTTCATGTCCATACGGCTGCATGCCCGCCTGCGCCGGCGTCAGATCAATTTTCCAGAGCAGCGCCGGAAGCATAAGCACCAGAATGAGGACAGCTTCCAGAACGAAGCCCATGCGCCAGCCAAACATGGAAATGGAAAAGCTGAACACGGAAGAAAACAGCGCCGCCACGAGTGCCGATCCCGCCAGCGCGATCGATGTCGCTCCGGCGCGATGCTTCACAAACCAGTTCTGGACGATCGTACTTGCCGGAACCATGCCGATCAGCGCGGCGCCGATTCCGGTAATGGCGCTGAAAATGTAAACCCAGGCCACGTTCACGGAAAAGGCAATCATCAGAACCGATCCGGCACAAAGCGCGGTACCGATCAAAAGCAGGTCCAGAAGCCGCAGCTTGCGCAGCAGAAACGGGACGGCCAGGGCGCTGAGCGCCATGAATACGAGCATCCAGGTCGTCGAGGCCGAAGCCTGACCCAGGGAAATGCCCAGGCCGCCGGAAAGCGGGCTGTAAAACGCACCGGCGGAATAAAAGCACAGACCGATGCTCGCACCAACCATCAGACACGTGCTGATCAGTACTTTCAAATATGCTAGGTGGTCTTTTTTTACCATAAATAAAAGCTCCTTTTGTTTCCTCCATTATACGGGGAGGGCTGTCGATTGGAATGACCAAGCCCGATTTGACCCGTTTCCACTCGCCCCCTTTTACGCCGTCCATTCTCGTTCGGGTATCCCTTTTCGATTTTTATTACCGTGGTTTTACAATGAAACGGAACGATGAACGTATCCAGAATGTACATTCTTTTCATACCGATTCCATACCTTTGTATTCAACGTGTATTCAATGGCTGCCTTCTGGAACGTTCTCGATGCCCTTTTGAGAAAAGGAGGCTTCCGTGACCTTTTATCAGATGATTCAATATGATCCGGCCGCGATCCGCGCCATGATCGCGAAAACGGACGCGCCCGAAGAGAAGCGCCGATGGCGTCTGGCTATGTTTGTCCGTTCGCTTCTGATCGTTGTCTTTGCGATCGCCTTTATCGGTCTTATGACGGCACTCTTCGGTTCGGCCAACAGTTCCATGGCGGTCTCCATTTTCTGCATTTTACTGGCGAGCCGGTTTGTCGGCTTCGGCTACCGGATCAAGGATTCCCTGTTTGCGATGTTTGTCGCGTTCGCCCTGCTTTTTGGCGCGCCGATTCTCGCTTCGCTCCGCCCCAGTCCTCTGCTGACGTTTGTCATTCATTTTTGCGCCCTGCTTCTGATCATCGCCCTGACGTGCGAAAATCCGTCGCTTGGAAACGGCGGCCTGTATTCCTTTGCCTACATTTTTCTTTGCGGCAATCCGGTGTATGGACAAGATCTGATCGGCCGTCTGGAAATGACGGTTGTGGGCTATGTCCTTTGTGCAATCGTGCTGTGGCGCAATCATCGAAACGCCAATCCGGACCGGACGCTTGGCATGGTCTTTCATGAATTCACTTTGTACAACTACAAGTGCCAGTGGCAGCTGCGTCTGACGCTGGGTGTCAGCCTGCTTCTGACAATCTTTTCGCTCTTTGTCGTTCCGCGCTACATGTGGGCCGGCTTTGCGTGCGGCTCCCTGCTTTCGGATGCGCAGATTGAAGACCGCATTCACGAAAAGAAGCGCGACCGGATTCTTGGCGTCATCGCCGGTTCCCTGCTGTTTTATGTCGTCTATAAAATTCTTCCGCCCCAGCTGTATCCGCTGCTCGGTCCGGTCGGCGGTCTGTGTCTGGGCCTGTGTTCAGAATACCGGCACAAGACGATGCTCAACTGCTTTGGTGCCCTGTCGCTGGCGGCCGGACTGTACGGCCTGAAAGACGCGGTCATTCTGCGTATTGGACTGACGATTGCCGGCGTTCTGTTTGCGATGCTGTTTTACTGGCTGTATGACCGCTTCATCATGGTCCATTTCCTTCCCGAAGCGCAGAAGCGCACCATGAACCGGGCGCAAAACCAGTAAGAACTTCAAAATATTCCCCAGAACAACCCAGAACAAAACACATAAAGGCGAAGGACCTTACGCCAGATGCTTCTTCCCACAGGGAAGAAGCCGCGTAAGCCTTCGCCTTTTCTGTCTCAATTTCGATCGCTTTTCAGCATCCATTTCTGCAGGCGATTCCATCCAGATCCGGCAGTCTGGATCTCTCCAGCTGAATTATTAAAGACCGGGAACGAGTCCCGCAATCCAGGCTGTGCCCGCTGCGGCGCAGGCCACCTGAAGCAGGCTGCCGCCAAACCAGGCGCTGATGACTGCGGCCAGTACACCGATCGAGCAGACGGCAGTCGAAAGCGAACCCGCAAAAACGCCGGGAAAGGTCATCGCCGAAAGGACGGCGTACGGTACGTAGTAGAGAAAGGACTGAAAGAAGCGCGATCGAATCGGCCTGGAAAACAGGGCCATCGGAATCATGCGAATGACATACGTCACCAGTGCCATGACCGCGATGCCGGTATACATCTCGGCCGTTCTCATTGCGGTTCGTCCTCCTTCCTTGGAAATTTCCAGGCACAGAATGCGGAAGCCAGAACGGTCACAATTACGATCACATAGCCGTTGGACAGTTCTTTCAGACCTGGCGTCCAGGCAAACAGACAGCTGAGCGCAATGGAAAGCAGGACACAGATCGCCACGGCTTTTTCCCTGCGGGCCGCCGGTACAAAAATGGCGATAAACATGCCATACATGGCCAGTCCCAGCGCGTTGACCAGATTTTGAGGGAGCAGACTGCTCGCCAGTCCGCCGGCAATCGTTCCCGCGGTCCAGCCAATGACCGGCAAGACGACCAGCCCCATGAACCAGACAAAGGACAGCTTTCCTTTTTTGGAAACGGCCGCCGCGTAAATTTCATCGGTAATCCCGTACGCCATGAGCAGACGCTTGCCAAGAGGCACCGATCCGCCGCATTTTTGCGCCAGCGAAATCGCCATCAGAAAGTAGCGCGCGTTAATGATCAGCTCGGTGAGAATGAGCTCAAAAAGGCTGGCGCCCGCGCAGATCAGCGTCGTTCCCGCAAACTGTCCGGCGCTCGTCAGATTGATCAGCGAAGTGATCGCCGCCTCGGTTACAGTCATGCCCTGTATAATGGCTGCCATGCCGTAGGCGCAGCTGACGGCGAAGTAGCCAAGTGCAATGGGAATCGAAGTTTTCATGCCGTCCAGAAAAAGACGGCGCGATTCATTTTCGTTCATGGTTTGAAGTATAGCACCAGAAAAGAGTCGTCCGAACCGTCCCTTTTTCTCGTCTGCACCTTCGTCTGCGGATTGTATGGAACCATCGTTCTGAACGCGCTCTCAACAACATTCAATCCCCTTATGTCGGCCCCTTTTTCCCAAAACAAAAGCCGAAAAGCCGACTTAAAAATCAAGTCTCGCTTTTCGGGGGTTCAGACGGTATTCACTGCTTTTTCAGTTGAGCGCGCCGCTGACGGCCTGCATGTCTTCGAGCATGCGTGCGGCCAGCCGGCTTTTGGCCTTTGCGGCTTTTTCCATCCAGTAGCGGGCAAGATACTTGTTGCGGCTTACCCATTTTCCGAGATAAAAACATTTTCCCAGAACAATCTGTGCATCCGGACATCCGCCGTTCGCGGCCTGATAGAGATAATCAAGCCCGAGCTCCAGATCAATGACCGTATGGCTGATTCCGTGAATGTTTCCCAGGTAGTACATCGCCAGGACATTCATGGCGTCGGTATTGCGGTTAAAAGCGGCCAGCTTCAAAAACTGTACGCCGTGCGCAATCTCGCCGACTTTCATCGAATACACGCCTTCGAGAAACTGGGCTCTCGGCTCATCGTAATCGAGAGCGAGATCCAGCCACTTTCTGGCGGTTTTTTCATCCCGGGTGTTGTTGGAATACTCCTGGTACAAGGCCAGACAGGCTTTTCCGTCCCCGGTGCGCGCCTGTGCTTCAAGCTGTCTGAGGGTGATCAGTTTCATATAGATTACCTCGCACCTTCATCTTAACCGTCCAGACCCCCTTCTGAACCCCATTTGCCTGTATTTCCCCTTATTTCGTAAGAATATTCCACATTCCCATAATAATATTTCTTGACACTCATTCTGTTTTATGACTTATAAACATTTCAAACAGACAGGGCTAAACCGAGCGCCTGAACCGAAACTCTTTTAAAATAGAGGAGAAATGGAGGCAGAAACATATGTTAACAATTACAGATGCAGCCGCTAACGTGCTGAAACCCATGCTGGAAGAAAACCATGCAGACGGACTGATGGCTACCCTTCATCAGACCTGCTGCTCCGCAGCACCCGTTTTCCAGATGGTTCGCTACGAAGAAGGCGACAAGCCGGTGGAAATCAACGGCATCAAAGTGCTGATGGATGAAGATACCGCCAAATACTGCGATGACGCTTTTGTCGATCTGCAGAACGGCGAACTGATGGTATTCGCGCCAGCCGAAGGCGGCGGATGCGGATGCGGCGGCCATCACGACCACGAAGGCGGATGCTGCCACGGCGACGATCATGACCACGAAGGCGGATGCTGCCACGGCGACGATCATGACCACGAAGGCGGATGCTGCAACTCTCACGAATAATCCCAGACCGAAGATTCCTATGCAAAACCGGGCCTGAAAAATCCGGCTCGAAGATCGAATCGAAATTTTTGAAACGATAAACGCCGCAGGCGGAAACAGCAGTTTCCGCCTGCGGCGTTTTATTTTTATGGATCGTTAAAAATCTCGTTTCTATTTCAGTTTCAGAACGGCTTTGCGAACATCGTCTTCGGGCTTAAAGCCAAAGGATTCAACGAGTTCTGCATCCAGTCCATAGGAGCGGACAACCGGCAGCTTGCGGCGTTTTGCCTCTTCGAGCAGACGGGAAAGAATTTCCTTTTCGTAGCCGTTTCCCTTTACTTCTTCATCGCACCAGAAGTTGCACAGATAGCCATTGCGGCCATCGGGCAGTTCGGGTGTTGGCGGCGTGAAGACCCAGGCGATGGCGCCGCACGCGACGATACGGTTTTTCCACCAGGCGAAAATTTCATACAACGCGCCGTTTCGCATCTGCGCTGCAAAGTAGCGGTCGAGTTCGAAATCGAACGAATCGTCCTCCGGCGCAAGACCGAGTTCTTTCTTGCGCAGTTCAACCATCGTTTTCACATCGCTGCGCACCGCACGGCGATAGACAATTTTCGGGACTTCTTCAAAAGCGACTTCGTTGTCGCGGCACCAGTTGCGTGCAAATTCCATGTAGCGGTCGTCTTCGTATTCATACCAGTCGTTGAGCAGGTTGAAACTGTTCAGCGCGTTGCGAAAACGCTGGAAAATGCCTTTGTGGTTGCCTAAAGCGGTCGTCAGCGCGTCCTTGGCCTGACCGTCCGGGAGTGTCCACGTAAATTCACGCATCATGCGGATGTTGCCCGCATCGCGGGATGTCGGGATCAGCAAAATGGAATCGTAGACTTTGTCGAGTTCATCATCGATGTCGTTGAGCTCTCTTACGGAAAGACGATCATCACGCATGATGATTTCTCCCGTACGGGTATTGAGATAATACTCAACCGAATTGCTTCCGCCCTGAATGGCATCCACAATATCGTCAAGATCAATAACCATTAGTTTTATTTCCTCCACTTAATCTGTCCAGGGCTCTTATGAACACGGTTTTCTCTTTGCTTGCCTGCGTGCTCGGACTCTGGACAGGACGCTTTCATTATACCAAGCGGGTACGCTCAAGAAAAAGAAGGGAAGACAAAGGTCACGCCGTCAAAATCGACCGGCAAACGTGCCTTTCGTACTTCCCTTCTGTTGCGTTTGCGTATTTGGAGCGCCTGCTTTTTACGCTCAGGACTGGGAAGCCTGAGCATGCTGGAGACTGAGCTGCCGGATTTCTTCGCGGCGTCTGGCTTCGAGCAGCTCGTTGGCATCCTTTCTCGACACCATCCGCACAATGCCGGAAGAGGCCGCCTGCGAAGAAAACACGTTGCCGTACCAGACAATTTCCTGATCCACGATCAGACAGCACGCGACGATGCGGTCGTGAAAATGAACATGGAAACCCGCATTGCGCATACGGCGTACCTGTTCATCGGAGGCGTTTTCGACAAAAAGATCAAAGCGAACGCCTTCGAGCGCTTTCTGACCGGCCACATCGATCAGCGTCTGCAGCTGCTCATCCTCAAAGGCGCGCATACAGAGCGCCACCCGTTTTTTCGCCTGGCGGATATCGCGCACACAGGCTGAAATGTAGTCTTCTGTCCGGTACACCTTTCCCGAAGACGTGCCTTTTCGCTCATCGAGTACTTCGCCGATCTGATAGCCCTGATTGACGTACTCTTTCAGTCTTGCCTGATACATGCTTTCCAGCATGCGGTTCTGCACGTCGGCATAGTCGTAGACGATGGCAATCTGCTTGTTTCGCGTCTGGCGGTGAATTCGACCGATCGACTGTGAAATGGTGATCTGCGAACGAATCGGCAGCGCAAGCATGAGTGTATCGAGCAGCGGAAAGTCAAAGCCTTCACTGATGCTCGCATACGTGCCGATCAGCACGACTTTCTTATCTTTTCGTACTTTGGGATCTTCGAGTTCGCGCAGGCGTCTTGTATTTTCCTGCTTGCGTTTGGGATCACCCGCGTAGACGAACAGTTCGGTATCGTCTCCGGGGGCCAGCAGACGAGCGAGCGTATGGGCATGTTCAATAAAGCGCGTCAGCACCAGAACGGTTCGCCCGTTATCGAGCGCTTCGCGGATATCCTGCACGATCATTTCATTGCGCAGCGGATGCGAAGCCGCTTCCTGCACCAGACGGGTAAAGTCATTGTTTTCCGCGTCGCTTCCCGCAAAGGGTGTAAAGCGCGGACAGATCAGACGGTGGAACGTCTGACTGGCCATCTGATCTTTCGAACTGAACGAAGCCGCGATTTCACCCAGTTGCCAGAACATGCTTGTCGAAAGGCCGTCAGTCCGCTTTGGCGTCGCGCTCAGACCGTATACGCGTTTGGCCTGCAGCGCGTCGAGTACTTTCTGATAGGACGGCGAGCCGGCATGATGGCATTCATCCACAAAGACGACGCCATAGCCGGAAA
>NZ_JBKXLD010000112.1:0-7137 GCF_047010065.1 Allobaculum sp. | reverse complement strand
AGCGAAGGCACCATGGCCACATCCACGCGCCCAGAAAGCGAACGCGTAGCGCCCTGCAGCACCCCGATTTTTCCTGGATAGTTTTTCGAAGGCGCCTTCCAGTTTTCCCATTCCGGACTGGAAAAATGCAGGAAGCGGTTCAGCGAACTGACCCAGCCCTGCAAGATTTCCTTGGAATTGACCAGAATCAGCGTGCTTCTCGAAATCTGCGCGATCAGCGCTGCGCCGATGACCGTTTTTCCGGTCCCCGTTGCCGCTTCCAGAATGCCGCTCCCTTTCTGATACAGAGCGGAAGCCAGCGACACCTGTTCCGGACGAAGTTCGCCGTTAAATTCCATCGGAACCGACTGCCCTTCGCTTTCCCAGTCCTGCAGATCCACTGTCGCTCCAGCCTGAGAAAGCCGATAAAGAAGCGGCGCTTTTAAATGACGGGGCAGCGAAATCCAGCGCGTGCCCAGTCCCGTATTGTTTTTGTTTTCAGTATTTTCAGAATCGGCATTTTGTGAACCGGATTGCGGTCCATGCGCTTCGCGTCTAGCCAGCGAAACGATGCGCGGTCCGGTCGCAAACTTGTTTTTCTGCGAGCGATACGCCGGATTCCAGTAGCTGCCCATCGCCAGAATCTGATTTTGTACAGAAGCGGGCAGCGCATCCGCGCACACCCAGATCCGTCCTTTTTCGATCACTTCGATCACGCCGGATTCCTGCAAAGGCGCAAATACAAACGGATCGTCGTCCGCGGCGATCAGGCGCATGGACTCCATCGTGTCCGGCTCGCTTTTCGGATCGCCCGCAAACAGTTCTTCCCGCTTGCGCGAGGTGCATTCGCGAATCTGCGCCTCCATCTGGGCCGGTTCCACACGGGTAATCGACTGTATCTGCGCAAACGGATCGGCAATTTCTTCGCCTTTTTCATCGATCAGAATGGAATACCGATCGGCGTCTCTTCCCTGTTTTCGCAGCGCTTCATCGAGCCAGCCAAACAGCGGAAGCGGCAACGCCATTCCCCGCTCCTTGGGCTGTTCCTTGACAAAAATACGCGGGAACGTCTGATCGAGAAAGCGCAGATCCCTGAGCTCACCTTTGGCAAACCCGTTGATCAGAAACGCGCGCAAAAAGCGGGAAACCCGGGAGGCGTCCACCGGCATCGCGAGTAAAAACCAGATGCGCCACGACAAAACACCGTCTTCCTTGCGTTCTTCGCAAAGAACATCGAGTCCAATCGCTTTAGCTGCCCTCTGAACTTCAAGCGCAGCCTTCTGCCCCTGGCCGCTTTCGATCGTGATACAGGCGTAGGCAATGTGACCATCCTGGCTTAACGGCGAAAGCCCGATTTCACTTTGTCCGTGAAGATGATTGAGCACTTCTCTTCGTCCAAGCGAAATAGCGGGCCGAACGGTACAGGTTTTGCATTCCGGCTTGGCGTTTTTCTGAAAGTACGGGCAGCCAGGCCGCAGACGGATCGGACATGGCTGATAAAAGAAGCCTTTCTGGGAACGGACAAAATACGTTTCTTCATTGGAAGGAAACGCGATGCCAAGCAGATCCGCATACGCCAGCGGATTTTTCGGTGAAGCGGAAGGGGAAGAAACGGAAGGTTTTCCTCGTTTTACGGGCGATTCGACCGGCTCATCGGATCTGGAAGCAGCCGTCTCCGACTGTGTCTGCGAATCGGACGGCTTTGAAAATTCCGCCCGGGGCTGAAAAGCAGCCCGTTTGTGCTCAACAGCCTGTTCATTGTGGACCGGCGGCTGCGGTTCACGCTGGGCGAAAAACGCTTCTTCCGATTGTGGTTTTGGGGAAACTGGCCGCGTCGGATGCGTTTGAGGCGGTTCCGGAGCGGCGGCTCGCCGCGTACGCTCCGGCGTTCTGGAAGAAACAGCAGCTGCATCCTTGCGGCGTTTTGTTCTCTGGTCAATCTCAAGCTGCAGGTCGGCGGCAATCTGAGAAGGCAGATGATGGTCTTCTAACAGTTTCTGAAGACGTTCGAGTTCGTCGAGTGCCTGTTCAAAAAGTGGGCTGGATGACATGCTTCTCTCCTTTCCGCCGGTCTGGCTAAGGATCGACCGGAATCGGATTTCGAAAATCCGATTTGGATTCGATCTGGTTTAATTTTACGTGCAGTTTATCGTTTGCGGCGAATGATTTCATCGTCGGCTTCCAGATGTCCCACCAGCATCGTCGAACTGGGATCATGAAGACGCCGGTTTTGGGCGATCTGCTTTTCATCAAAGTTGGCATAGCAGTAGCGGCAAAGGTGCGCACACGTGTTGTAGACGCCAAGATCCGCCATTTCGACGCAGCCGCAGTCGCGCGCTTTCCACTTTCGAAACTTGCGGCCGGTCCAGGCCAGCGCGAGTTCCATAGGAAAGCAGGCGCCGGAAGGCACGCCGAACGGGGCTAGAATCTGCTTTTCGTTGCAGGTGAAAACGGGAATGCCATGATCCGCAGCGCATTTTGCGAACGCTTCGCCAATAGCTTTTAATTCGGCTTCACTCGGTTCGTGCGCATTCAGTTCGCCGGCATGACGGCGGACGTTTTTGTAGTCGTCGAGAAAGGAAATGGAAATCGTCTCCACCGCGCCTTCGAGCAGAGAACAGAGCCGCTCAAAAGCCCGAATGTGATAGTCCACCGTATACGTTGGATTCAGCAAAATCGGATCGTAGCGAACCGACACATGATCCTTTCCCAGCTTTTCGCCCATGAAGCGGACCGCTTCAATAATTTTCGTTTTATCGGGTACCGCCGGTTCCAGATCCTTTTTATACGGCGTAATCGTCACATCCATTAAGATCGGCTGCTTGAACCGGTCCAGATACGGAATAAGCGGCAGCGGATTTTTCGTACAGAACATCCAGGCATCCGCGTCTTCAAAGTAAATGCGCGAAACCCGTTTGGGATAAAACGGATTGCGCACGTCCACAAAGCCCTCCTCCAGGCGGTTGAGCAGCCAGGGCGTGTAAAACGCGGGAATATCGGTTCGGCAGCTTGCGGAAACAATCATGACATCCTCCTTTCTTTTTCCTTTTTCCGGATGACAAATTCCAATTCAGGATGGCGAATCTGAAAAGCCACATTCGAGTCCGCTTTGAAACGGCGCGTTTGCGGATCTGCCGGTTCGTTTCTCCCGCGGATAAAAAGCCATATCTCATCAAAAGGAAAAAGCAGAACCCGAGGAGAAAATGGAAAGGATAGTAAATTTCTCGAACAGACTTGGCAGAACGTTTTCTTTGGTCAGGCATTCCGGAACAATTCGATGGATAATAGCGGATATGACAGACTCCTCTCAATTATTATCCGCACTGCGCGCGGACAAACCGCTCAACGCCTCCATGCAGCGAAAACTCATTTTATCGCTTTCCTGGCCTGCCATTCTGGCGCAGGTTTCCGTCACCATCATGCAGATGATCGACGCCTCGATGGTCGGCCATCTCGGGGTACAGGCCGGCGCGTCCATCGGTCTGGTCTCTTCGAGCACCTGGCTGATCAACGGCATCTGTTCCGGCTCCGTCTACGGCTTTTCGGTGCAGACCGCGCAGGCGATCGGCGCAAGAAACAATGAAGAAGCCCGCAACTGCAGCCGGCAGGGTCTGCTCGTCATTTTAGGCGTGGCGTTTCTGATCGGCAGCATCGGCTTTGGCCTTTCAGGAATGGTTCCCGTCTGGCTGGGCGGCGAAGACGCCATTCTGGCGGATGCGAGCGCCTATCTCGGCATTTTCTGTCTGTGTCTGCCGTTTTCTCTGTTAAACACCTGGGCGATCGCGACCTTGCAGGCGGCCGGCGATACCCGGCTGCCGGGCATGACGCAAATTGTCATGTGCATGCTCGACGTCCTGTTCAACTACCTGTTCATCTTCGCGATGAATCTGGGCGTAGCCGGATCCGCTTTAGGAACCGGCGCCGCCATGGCGTGCGCGTCCCTGTTTCTCACGTGGCGCGTCCTGTTTAAAAACGAATTTCTCAAAGGGAAATGCCGGATTCACTTTACCCGTCATTCCCTTTCCAAAGCCGTACGCATCGGCGTTCCAATCAGTCTGGAACAGCTGATTTCCGGCTCTTCCTATGTCATGTTTACCCGCATCGTCTCTTCTCTCGGTTCGGTTTCCATTGCGGCCAACAGCTTTGCGATCACCGCGGAAAGTCTCTGTTACATGCCCGGCTACGGCTGCGGATCCGCCGCAACCGCCATCATCGGGCAGTGTACCGGCGCCAACCGGCACGATCTGGCCCGGGAAATCAGCTGGCGCATCGTACGCATCGGCATGGGCATGATGGCTCTTTCGGGCGTCGTCATGTTCGTCTTTGCCCCGTGGCTGATGAACATTCTCACCCCGGATCCAGCCGTCATTGAACTCGGAACTTCCATGCTTCGGCTCGAAGCGTTTGCGGAACCGCTTTATGGCGCTTCCATCGTCTGCTCCGGCATTTTGCGCGGAAAAGGCGATACGATCTGGCCTGCCTGCCTCAACTTCCTCTCCATCTGGTGCATCCGTATTCCGCTGGCCGCCTGGCTTTCCCGCTCCTTTGGACTGGCCGGTGCCTGGGTTGCGATGGGCGTGGAACTCGACGCGCGCGGTCTGCTTTTCCTGTGGCGCCTTCATCATTCGTTCGCCCCGTCGAAAAAGAAAGCCTGATCCATATTCCAATACTCCCGTTTCTTTAATGGGAATTCATCTTTTCTTCCTTAGAAAGATGTTTAAAGTCCGCCCGATGGTCAAAGACCGTCCGGCGGACTTTTTATACGTTCGAATGTCCGATTTGGCCGTTTTGGGAAATACACACCCCGCAAAGAAAGCCGCTGGATACGATAGGTATAAATAAAGAAGAAAAGTAAAAAAGTATTCTGCATCCGATTCTGCCTGCGCATGCACGCAGAAGAAATGCACGGACGAAATCCCACGGACGAAAGACATGGAAAGGAGACGGCATGAAATTCAAATATTATCCAGAAAATACCGTTCAGGAAAGCGGACTCAGCAAAGTTCTGTTTATCCCCTCAGGGGATCGTTCGACAGATTCACAGATTATTCAAACCATCCGCGACCAGGTCAACTGCCTGATTCTTGCGCCGGATCCAGAAAATGCCCTCTGGAGTGAAGAGGATCTGCGCCTGCTGCAGGAATTCACGCTGGCCGTCATTGCGGTTTCTTCCCGACTGCTTCGCTCTGAACAGGAAAATACGCTTAAACTGATCTGGGCGCTGCGCGAAAGTAAAGTTCTTCTTCTTCCCATCCTTCTGGACAGTATCGATCTGTCTGCCTATTCCCAGCTGTTCGGAGATCTTCAGTATCTGGATTTTCAGCCGGATTTTCTGAAACGACAGAATTTTGAAAGCCGTATGCGGTCATATCTTCAGTCCGTGATTCTGGAACCCCCGCTGATCGAGAAAATAAGAAGCTCGTTTCATTCGTATATTTTTGTCAGCTACCGTAAGAAAGACTGGGCTAATGCGCAGGATTTTCTGGATTTCGTTCAGTCTCTGGAATGCACATGGGATGTCGGGGTCTGGTACGACGACTTTCTGATGCCGGGAGAAGATTTCAGCCAGCAGATTTTCGATCAGATGAAACGAAGCGAGCTGATCACGCTGCTCGTAACGCCAAAACTCGAAGAAAAAAATTATATAAGCGAATATGAATATCCGGCTGCCGTCCAGTACCGCAAAAAAATCATTCCTGTCCAGATGGAACCAGCGAATACAGATGTCCTGAAGCTGCTGTATGCCGGCTTTCCGCCGGTTTTTTCCCTCCAGTCGGATGATCTTCGTGAATCTTTACAGTCCCTTTTCGAAAATCCGAAAACACAGAGCCAAGAACCGCAGAATCCCCAGAAGCTTTTCTATCTGGGCCTTGCCTATCTGAGAGGCGTCGACACGAAACGCAATCCCGCTCGCGCCATTCCGCTTCTGAATCAGGCGGCCGAAAAGGGAGTAGACCAGGCGCTTCTCGTTCTTTCCGATATTTACCTGTACGGAGACGGCGTTCCGGTCGATCCGCGCAAAGGCGTTGAGTTTTTAAAACGTTATTTTGCAAAGACGATCCAATCCTTCAAAGACCAGCCCTCCACGGAAACGATTGAGCGTCTGCTTGACATCACAATCCGCTATCTGAACACGCTGACCCATCTGGGCTGGTTTGAAGAACTCAACACGACGTGTGCCAGCGTGCTGCATCCGATTCTTCTTCTCCTGGAAGATATTCCGTACGATCTCAGCCCATACGACAGTACTCCGTTCAAAATCCTTTTTTATGCGTCCATGGCAAACTGCTGCCTTCATGCCGGCCAGAAGGAAGGCGCGATGCTTGTCCTGGACGATCTGATTCAGATGGCCAGTTCCCTGAAGGGGATCAACGAGGCGCTTTTATCGACCGTTCTTTTCAGCTTTTTTCATCTTGCCAATCTTCAGATCAACGACAGCCGTCCAGAGGATGCAAAAAAGACGATTGCGCAGTTCTGGAGCTGGATGAAAAAGGTTCCCGGGGAACTGACCGATCTTGCCTGCGGCTGGAAATACCAGATTCTGGAGCTGGAAGTCCGGCTGGCCCAGGAACAGCAGGACTTCAGAAAAGAAAGCGAGCTTTGCCAGCAGATGGAGAAACTGGCGGACAAAAGCGGCTTTCTTTCTCAGACGCAGGCGCGTTCCATCGAAAATCAGAGGCTGTTAAATCAGGCAGACCAGGAATATGCGGCCGGTCAGTACCGTCTTTGCATCGAAACGTATTCGCGCTTTCTCGAAGCGGATGCAGTTACTCTGGAGCAGGATATTCTGCAGGCTGCTGTTCGCAGAACCATGGCCGAGGCGTACCGTAAACTGAACCGGACGGATGAAGCCATAAAATGCGTGGATGCAGCTATGCATTCTCTTCTTGTCCGGCTCAAGGAATCCCAGGAAGCCAGAAAGGAGATGATCGCCTGCCTGTTCTGCCGTGCAGAGATCAGCGAACAAAATAACGACTGGCTTTCGGCCGATCACTGCTATCAGAGGGCTTTAAATCATCTTCAGAAACTAACCGGGCCGAAGTATTCCGTAAAAAACGGACAGATCAAAGAAGAGAGGAAGCCGCTTCGAATCCCGAAAAATGGGACATGTCAAAAATTTTGTGTAAATTCGTTTTTGGTGGTAAAAACATTTGGCCG
>NZ_JBKXLD010000111.1:0-7202 GCF_047010065.1 Allobaculum sp. | reverse complement strand
AGCGTCATGTGGTAGTCCTGAACGATACCGCCATCGGAACAGATTGGAACGTAGATTCCAGTGTTTTCGAAATATTCATCCCGCGCTTTGGCGACTTCGATTGTCGCGGTCGCCTGCCCGCGGCCGATGCCTTTCTGCTCGCGGGTGATGCAGATGGAACCGCCGCCGATACCGATTTTAACGAAGTCCGCACCGGCTTCAGCCAGAAAGCGGAATCCGTCGCCGTCAACAACGTTGCCGGCACCGACTTTAACGGTGTCGCCGTATTTTTCGCGAATCCATTTGATCGTATCGGCCTGCCAGCAGGAATAGCCTTCGGAAGAGTCAATAACGAGGATGTCCGCACCGGCTTCTACAAGAGCAGGAACGCGGTCCTTGTAGTCGCGGGAGTTGATGCCTGCACCAACGAGGTAGCGTTTGTGCTCATCCAGAACTTCGTTTGGGTTTTCCTTGTGCTGTTCGTAGTCCTTACGGAAAACGAACGCTTTCAGGCGACGATCCTTGTCTACGATCGGCAGCTGGTTCAGTTTCTTGTCCCAGATGATGTCGTTCGCTTCGCCAAGCGTGAGACCTTCATCGCCGACGATCAGCTTGTCATAGGGCGTCATGACATCCTTGACTTTCGTGTTGTCGAGATCTACGCGGGTTTCGCGGAAATCACGGGAAGTCAGAATGCCGACGAGAACGCCGTCTTTTTTGCCGTTTTCCGTAACGGCCATTGTGGAATGTCCGGTCTGCTGACGGATCTGGATTACTTTGCGCAGCGTATCATCAGGAGAAACGTTCGCATCGCTGCCGGTAAATCCAGCTTTGGTGGCCTTGACCTGACGAATCATCGCAGCCTGACTTTCAATCGGCTGAGAACCGAAAATAAAGGCGACACCGCCCTCGCGAGCCAGAGCGACCGCAAGATCCGGTCCGGACACCGCCTGCATGACCGCACTGGTCAGCGGGATGTTCAGGGAAAGCGCCGGCTTTTCCCCTTTTTTAAATTTCACCAGCGGCGTTTTCAGGCTGACTTTATCCGGGGTATCTTCTGGTCCGGTATAGCCTGGAACGAGAAGGTATTCCGCAAAAGTGCGGGAAGGTTCGCTGAAAAATTTTGCCATATTGTTCCTCCTGTATGCATGCAATTCGAATGGGATTTCTGTCTGCTGGCCGACTTCGGCCAAATCTCATTTTCTCTATTTTATGCGGATGCGCCGTCCTGTCAAAAAGCAGAGGCCAAACCTCTGCTTTTTGACAAATTTTTCAATTTAAGAAACAAAATGAAATGCCCTTTCGCTCCTGAAAAGGACTGAAAATGGAAAGCTTTCGGGCATTATTCCGGTTTTTGGCCCGACTTTCGCCCGTTTCCACTCGATTGGATCCGGCCGTCTTATGCAGCTTTGGACACGGAAGCTTCAGCTTCTTCAGCCGTCTGCGGCTTTTCAAACGTCTCTTCGAGAACGACGACAGTGCCGATCGGTCCAATCTGAATATGACGGGCCTGTTTCTCGTTCAGACGGTTCACATCGTAGAGAACTTCCCCTTCCTTCGTCAGATCGTAATGGAACGTCTCATGCGTCGGGTTAAAGAACAGAATCATTTTCTCGTTTTCATCCTGCGTCTGATACACGAGCACTTTCGAATCGAGATCGGATACATGAACGTTATGCATAATCGCTTCGCTGCTCGTCAGACGCAGCGAAGAATGTTCGCGCCGGATTTTAACGAGTTCCTTGAATTGATCGACCATCGGCTCCATCGTATCGCGGCGATGGTAGTCGATCATGTTGTAATGATCGGAACGATTGTACGTGTTGTCGAGATTGTTTTTGGTCCGGCCGAATTCCTGGCCGGAATGAATGAACGGAATGCCCTGCGCAAACAGAACCATCGCGTTCGCCAGAACCTGACGGCGTATGCGTTCGCTGCGCGGCATGCCTTCGCATGCCTTGCGGTTTTTATCCCAGAGGGTATGGTTGTCGTGGCATTCGATGTAGTTGACCGCTTTAAACGGCGCATCGTATCGGCCTTCGAGAACCGATGCGCACATGACCTGCTTGGCATCATGCAGAAGGCCGAGGTTGCCTGCCGGATAGCCGGCGTCGCTGATCTGACCCGACGAGCCGCGAATGACTTCGCGGAAGCGGTCCGAAAAATGACCGACCAGCGGCATTTTGGCCTGATTGTTCTGGGAAGCCCGGATATCGTGCGGTACAAAGCTTGGCATGTCCCAGCCTTCCCCGTAAATCATGAAATCCGGTTTGCGCTTTTTCGCTTCTTCGGCAATCGTGTTGAGCAGCGAGCAGTCCAGTACGCCCATCAGATCGAAGCGGAAGCCGTCGACATCGAAGACGTCAATCAGCTGCATGGCCGCATCGATCAGGTAGCGCCGGCTCATTTCCGGACGGGAATCGATATCGTTTCCGCAGTACGATCCGTTGGAATAATTGCCTAAGGAGTCCATCAGGAAGAAGTAATCCGGAACCATGTTTTCCAGCGCGTAGCCGTCACGGTTCCATACGTGGTTGAATACGAGATCGAGCGTGACTTTAATGCCCGCTTCATGAAGCTTCTGTACCATCTGGGCGAATTCAAGAATGCGGCGTTCCGGATCGAACGGATCGGTCGAATACGAGCCTTCCAGCGCGCGGTAGCTCGCAGGATCGTAGCCCCAGTTGTAATAGAGCGACGGATACTCTTCGTCGACGCTGCCAAAATCCAGAACCGGCATCAGCTGTACGTGGGTAATGCCCAGTTCCCGAATATACGAAAGGCCTGTACGTTTCTGTCTGGTTGTGGCGTTTTCCTGTACAAACGCCGGGAAGGTTTTCGGATTTTCAACGCCGATTTCCTTCTGGGCGGTCATATCCCGAATGGAACATTCGTAAATGATCGCATCGGTCTGGTGCGCCATCGGCTTTGGTTTGAAGCGTTCAGGCATTTTCAGCAAGGAGAGATCGTTGACCTGCGAGCAGCTCGTATTGACGCCGGTAAAAAGATTGTACGGATCGTGGCATTCACGAATGCTGCCGTTGACGTTCATGCGATAGCGGTAAAGCTTATGCAGCAGATCGCCTTCGACGCAAACGGTCCAGCAGCCTTCTTCATCCCGTTCCATCGGGACAGCCTGCCGGTTTCCTTCTTCATCGAGTAAAACAAGTTCCGCCCAGCTGACGACGGGAGACCAGAAACGGAAAATCGTCTGCTCAGGCGTGTAGTGACAGCCAAGCGTATTCAGATCGACGGCCGGCCAGGCGTTCGCAAATTCCGGCGTCTTCACAATATGGCTGTATTTGGCCGGTGCGGTCCGGCAGTGTCCGGAATACAGAACGTAGTCCCGTCCGATTTCCAGCGGGGCATCCACCGTACACGTATACCGAATGTGGGTAATATTATCTGTCTTTTCCTGTATGGTCAGAGGAACAATTTCACCGTGTTCATCTTTCAGATGAAAGGTCTGACTGTTTCCCTGATAAAAATTCTTGTCTATATAAACATGGACGCAGTTATATCCATCGATATAGCATTCCAGGTTATCCTTCATTCTCATAGGCATCTCCTTGCCTGTGTCACAACCCTCAGAACCGCAGAGCGGCAGAGGCTAAACGGGCTGAATTTTGTCGTTTTCAACAAAATGAAATTCAATGACTGATCATACAAGCATTGATTCCGGAAGACAAGAAGATCGATTTTCTTTTCCGCTTCTTCCCGCTTTGAACGAGAACTTATATCAATACGTAGTATTACCAAAGAAACATCGGACGTAAACACGATATTCCAAGTTAAAAATAATGCGATTGACCCGGAATTACTTTACAGAAATCACAGATCAGTTTGTACATTTCAAACCAGGTCTTCATATGCTTTGTTAAAAATGGTCCTCAACCGACGTTTCGTACGCGCTTTCCCATCAGAATGGGATCCAGTATTTTCGAGCTGGAGTGTTCCAGACTGTCGATGGCGAGGCTTTCCTCTTCTGATCCTACCGATTTGAAGAAAAGATGTACTCCAGACACCCGTTTTTGCGCTATTAAGACATCCTCCTGCTGTCCAGCAGCGCGCTGTTTTCAAAGAAATCCTGATTTTTCTATCCAGTCTCTCCTTCTCGCTGCCGGCATTCACGAGAGCGTACGCAAACACTCTTTTCTTCATTTTGCGCGCCAAAGTACGCAAGAAAGCGCCGGCGAAATTCAGGAACGTCTGGAAAAGCAGGACGAAACGATTTCGTATGGATAAAATGACAGGGATAAGAGCCTGTCGAAAACGAGGGGCTCGCCCGATGCCCCTGCGCAGTCTGGAAAAATTCCCTTTCCAGGGCAGGTCTCCGGTACAGATTTCATACATAAGCAAAAAAGAAGAAAGAGAAAAGGAGAACTCATGGAATACAGAATCGAACACGACGTTTTAGGCGAAGTCAAAGTTCCGGCGGATGCGTGCTGGATGTCCCAGACGCAGCGCTCGCTGGAAAACTTTAAAATCGGCACCGAAAAGATGCCGACTGAACTCATTGACGCCTTTGCGTATTTGAAAATGGCCTGCGCCATTGTCAATGAACGCAATCACAAAATCGATCCGGCGCAAAAAGAAGCCATCGTCGAAGTGTGTCAGGCCATTCTGAACAAAAAGCTGACCGGCGAATTTCCGCTGGCCGTCTGGCAGACCGGGTCGGGGACGCAGACCAACATGAACGTGAACGAAGTTATCGCACATGTCGGCATGAAAAATCATCCCGGACTCTCTCTTCATCCAAACGATACAGTCAACGCGTCCCAGTCTTCCAACGATACGTTCCCGAGTGCCCTGCACATAATGGCTTCGTCCATGACGCGAAAGCTGCTTCTTCCTGCAATCGATGAATGCGTGGACGTTCTGAAACGCCTGGAAGAAGAAAACGCAGGCATTATCAAAATTGGACGGACGCACCTGCAGGATGCGACCCCGCTGTACGTTTCGAATGAAATCAGCGGCTGGCGGTCCATGCTGGAACATTCCCGCCGTCATATCGAAGCGGTTCTTCCCTTCGTCAACGAACTCGCCATCGGGGCGACCGCGGTCGGCACCGGACTCAATGCGCCGCAAACCTTTGGCGCAGATGTCTGTGCGATTCTCGATTCCATGACCGGCATTCACTTCAAACCGGATCCCAACTATTTCCACGCCCTTACGTCCAAGGACGCCTGTTCCCTGCTTTCCGGCGCCGTCAAAGGGCTGGCGGCCAACATGATGAAAATCGTCAACGACGTCCGCTTCCTGGCCAGCGGTCCGCGCTGCGGAATTGGCGAACTGGAAATTCCAGCCAATGAACCTGGTTCTTCCATCATGCCGGGCAAAGTCAACCCGACCCAGTGCGAAGCCGTCACCATGGTGGCCGTACAGGTCATGGGCAACGATGCCGCTATCGGCTTTGCGGCCAGTCAGGGCAATTTCGAACTGAACGTCTTCATGCCCGTCATTGCCTACAACCTCAACCAGTCCATCCGCCTTCTGGCCGATGCGATCGTCTCGTTTACTCGCAACTGCCTGGAAGGACTCAAAGTCAACCGGCAGAAAACCGAGGAAAACCTCGAAAACTCGCTGATGCTCGTGACGTGCCTGAATCCGGTCATCGGCTACGAAAACGCAGGCAAGGCCGCCCGATATGCTTTCGAAAACAATCTGACGCTCAAGGAAGCGGTGCTGAAACTGGGCCTTCTCGATGAAGCCGCCTTTGACGAACTCGTTCGTCCGGAAAAAATGGTGCGGTAAACCATCCGATTTTCGACGCGGCTGCCCCATCTTCCAGCCCCTCAAAAATCCAAAGGATATTCGATCCTCCAGAACGTCTTCAGCTCTGGCTTTCAGAAATAAGATCAGGTATCCAGTATGAATCGACTGTTTGTCGGAAAGCGCTGAACGATTCAAATGGCGGGAAATGCACGAATTCGATGATAAGCTTCGTGCAAAATCAAATCTTCAGAAAAACGCCGGACGCAGGCCATCAGGCCGCCGCGTCCGGCGTTTCTCGTTATATTCGATTCAGTTATATACAATCCAGCTTTTTCTTTGTCTGGCGCATAGACTGAACAATCACCAGGGTAAGTTTCCAGAACAGCCATCCAAGGACAAAAACGATAGCCCCCATCAAAATCGAAAGGGGAAGAAATTCGATGGCACTTGCAGAATACGAGCCAATGTGAATTCCGATTTCTTTCATTTCATATCCCATGAAATGGGCTGCGAGTTTGACCACGCCCGCAAGCGGAAAAAGCGCTCCAGCTGCCATAAAGCCGATCCCGCTAAGGCCTGTAATGGGCAAAACAAACATACCGCCAAATCCTGCAAGGCTGTAAAAAGCAATTACAGCACTCAGCCTACGCCAGCTAAAGCCTCTGCTTTTGGCAACAGCTTCTCCTGAATACGCTTTAGCAAGTTCCTTAGGATTTCCCAGGCGATTAAGAATCTGTTCTGCGGACATTCCGCGGGTATGCAGTTCCAGCATTTCACTTTTGATTTCTTTTACACTGTCGACACGTTCGCAAGCAGTCATTGGGTTCAGACTGGTGTCGATTTTTTCGAGATATTCATTCAGTGATTTTTCCAGTTCCATGGTCTTTGGCTCCTTTGATTTCCTTAATCGCGTTTTGCAGATTTTCCCATTCCTCTGACATGGCCAAAAGATATTCCATTCCCTTTTCGGTAATGGAATAGTACTTTCGCGGCGGCAGCCCCTCAGAATTCTCCTGCCAGAACGAGGAGATATATTCCTCTTTCATTAACCGTCTGAGCAGCGGATAAATCGTATTCTCTTTTGCGGCCAGAATCGGATACTTTTCCAGTGTGCTGATCATTTCATATCCATAGGATGGCTGCTGCTTTATCATTGCCAGAACGCAGAATTCCAGTGTCCCGCGCTTAATCTGGGATTTCCAATCCTCAATATTCATGTACGGTATCTCCTGTATATACATCGTACCACACAGTACTTAAGAAGCCGATCGTATATCAAATAATTTATTTTTTAACTATATATGTATAAAACAGTCCGGCAACATCTCATCTCTTTCGCTGAATGCAAGAGAGGAAAGTCTCCTTTTCACTGCGCATTTACGAAAGACATCGCACAGAAATCAAGGACGATCGTCATAGATCCATAGATCGAAAGGGCGGCCTGAGAAGAAAGAACGTAAGCGTCAAATAAAAGACGGGTATTTTCTCGACCGCCTCCTTGGGATAAT
>NZ_JBKXLD010000110.1:0-7207 GCF_047010065.1 Allobaculum sp. | reverse complement strand
CTTTCCAATCGCACTCGACCGGCCGCATGAAATGTATACCTGGCCTGAGCTGATGAAGGAAATGGCCGGCAACACCCGCCGTTCCTTTCAGAAAGCGGACCTTCCCTACCTCGAATACACCATTACCCGCGGGGATGAAAATTCCGATCTTTCCGAATTTGACACGCTTCTCGAACAGAGCGCCCAGAAGCATAACTTCAATTCCGGTTCGACGGCCGGCCGGCAGGAACTGCTCGAATCGTTTGGGCCGCACGGCTATGTCTGCATTTCCGCTTTAAACGTTCCGGCTTACCGTACGTATTTAGAGGAAAAGGAAAAGGAATTTTCCGAAAAGGAAAAAGAAGCGCAGGCCGTCTGCGAGGCAATGCCCAATTCGAAAAAGAAGCGCAATCAGCTGCTGGAAATTCAGGAGCAGAAAGCCCATAACGAAAAGGAGATGGAAGCTCTTGTAGAACTCAGAAAAGCCGAGCCGGCCGATCGGATTCCGCTGGCCGGCGGCATCTTCTTTGAAACGCCTTCGGAAATGGTTTATCTCTACGGCGGCAGCCGCCCGGATCTCGCCCGTTTCATGGGGCCGTATGTAACCCAGAAAGCGATGATCCGCCTGGCTCTGGAACACAACCTGCGCCGCTACAACTTCTGGGGCATTTCCGGCTTTTTCAAACCGGATGAAGAAGGCTACGGCGTCTTCTACTTCAAGAAAAATCTTGGCGCGACCGCCGGGGAGTACTGCGGTGAGTTTACGATGGTACTCCATCCCCTGCTTGGAAAAACATTCCGAAACAAAATTCGCAGCGGTATGCTCGAAAAATAAAGTTATTCGATCCATACGGCGGGCAGAGAAATCTGTCCGCTTTTTTGCGTTTTTCCGCCTGCGTTTTCCCTTTTCTTCTCTTTTCTGTTCTTATCCGTTTTTTTCTGTTCTTATCCGTTTTCGGTTCCTGCTCCTGTTGCGTTGCCGCCGTTGGCCCCGGCGTTTTATGGAACGTCTTAAAAATTGCCGTAAGGCGGCAAGATAAAGAGGTAAACGATTACAGTCCGCGACAGGAAAGAAATGATCCTCTCTCCTTTTGAGAACAGCGAAAACACGATGAGAAAAGCAACGCAATCCATGGGTGCTTATTGAACTTACGTCCGTCTTTTTATAAGATCAGGTATATGCGATCCGATAAACCTGTAAGAAAAAAATCGACACGATCCGCCTCCAGGCCGGGCTCGAATGTCGTTCCTAAAAGAAAGAAGCGAAAGCGCCGCTACGATCCGCCCCGGCTTGCCATCGTCCTTGTAGCCGTATGCATCGCCGTTGGCCTCGTGGGCTACGGCGGCTATGCCGGCATGCGCGCTGTCGCCGGGTTGTTCTCGCCAAAACCAGCGGAGAACGCAGGCGCCTCCCTGTCTTCCGCTTCGTCTTCCGCTTCTTCCAAGGCCAGCTCGTCCAGTCAGGCTTCACAGGCTGGCGTTAACGGAATTACGGCTAAGGAGCTTGAAAAACTGAATGCAGTGAAATCGGAAATTGAACGTTCGACCAGCGGTGCCGAACTCGCGGATCTGAAAGCGCAGATTCTCGACTATCTGAATTCGCATAACATTGACCAGTCCAAATTTTCCTGGTCGGTCATGGATCTGACGACGGATGCCTACATTGAATCGGACAATGCAAAAACCAATTTCACCGCCGCCTCCACATACAAGCTTCCCCTTTGCATGTATTACTACGAAGAAATCGAAGCCGGACGGATCAATCCGAACGACTCGCTCGAATACTCCGAAGAAATGCGGGAAGAAGAAGATAAGGAAAACCTGAACCAGCCGATTCACCGCAAGTTCAAAGTCGGCGATAAAATTCAGATCGACGAACTTCTCGAAGCCGCACTGCTGTATTCCGACAACATTGCCGGCCACATGCTTTACGAAAACCTTGGCGGCTATGAGAAATTCAAGGAACTCGTTTCCAAGTATTCCCCGTCTCCGCAGGCACCGGAGTTTTACAACGAACGTTACAACGTACTGAATGCCGACTACACGATGCATCTTCTGTACAAGCTGTACAAAACGCCAGGTACGTTCAACGATCTGAAGTACTGGCTGCAAAACGCGTCGCTCAATACGTTCCTCAACCGCGATCTGAGCGGTCATTACATCCAGAAAATTGGAAACATCAACGCCGTTCGAAACACGCTGGCCATTTCCAACGGACCGGCTCCGTTCTCCATTTCCATCTTCTCGTCTATCGGCAAGAAGGAAGGTCTGAACGCGATTGCGGATCTTGGCGTTCTCGTCAACAACTACTTCGTCAACAAGTACAATTCCGGCTACTACGCCAATCAGGATGCCGCCTACATCAATATGCTCAACAGCCAGATGTCCGCACCGGTCGATGTCATCTACTACCGTCCGGGTCCAGAAGGACAGACTCTCCCGGATCTGACTTCTGAAGAGCAGAGCATGGCCGAAGAGGCTGCCGAAGAAGACTAAAATCGAATTTTGCGAAAGAACGCTCCCCGATCGGGCGTTCTTTTTGTTTGTCGAAGCGTTCCGGATTGCTTATGCTTTCTCTTGATGAAACCCGATCTTACCAGCAAGCCCCCAGTTTGCGCGGCTGAAATTGCGAAAAACATGAAAGCTCTCCATTACGACAGAGCCAGAAGCGAGGTCAAAACGTGCCTTCGTCTTTCTTTCTCGCCCTGGCTGCAGCTGACGTATGGACAGTGTCTGGCCGGCCTTCAGCAGTATAAAAAAGCTGAAGACGCTTTTATGGCAGCTCTAGAATGTGCACCGACGCCTCTGTTTGAAGCGCATGTCTGTCTGCGTCTCTGTCGTCTGTATACGCAGACCGGACATCTCAAAAAAGCCAGCCAGTTTCGGGAGCAGGCCAAAGCTGATCTGGAACGCGTTCAGGGCAAGACCAATCCAGCCGCCCTGCGCCCGCTGCTGGCCTTTTACGATCTGGCCAGCGCATGGCTGCTGTATGAGCAGGGCAAAACGAGCGACGCGCTTCAGACAATACAGAGCTTTATTGCCGGGGCAAAATACATATCCTCCCTGCAAAATGCGCTTTGCGAGGCGTGGACGCAGCAGGCCGATCTGCTTTCGGTTCTGTATTCCTATCCAGAAGCCATTGCCGCCTACCAGAAAGCGCTGGAGTGTACCGACAGCACTCCAGAAAACTGGCGCCCTTTGCGCAAGGCTCTGATTCTGAACAATCTGGCGGACGTCTATGAAGGCGCCGAAGATTTTGAAAACGCCAACCGCATTTACCTGGACGCCATGGATCAGCTCGATCGCCTCAAGGATGAGCACATTGTCGATCTTTCGGCCTGCCATCTGGTAATTCTGCTTTCCTTTGCCAACTGTCTGATCCAGCAGGAAGAAATGGACGACAGCATTCAGCAGCTCGCTCATCATCCGCTGCTCAATAAAAAAGACCGCAAAACGGAACGCACCTCTGACCATGCTTCTAGCCATACAGCCGTTTCCCTTCGCGATACGCTCGTTGACGCGCTCCTCGACCAAGCCATCGAAATTTCCGAACGCGTCGAATGGCCGGCCCGGCTCTACTGGAAAAGCCGCATTCACTACATCGAAGGCCTGTCCGCTCTGTATCAGGCGGAAAGCCGTCCTGAAAATCCGTTCCCTGCGTTTTTGCAGGCGTGGATCGATCAGAAGGAGTTCCTTCTGCATTCTCCGGTCTCTTCCCGGGAATACCTCGGACGGGTCGCCTATTATGCGGCGTATTCCTTCGATCCAAAAACTGTCGAAGCATGGCGTGATCGCAGTCCGTTTGCGAACGTGACGCAAAAGGAACTGTATCTTTGCGCTTTAGATGAATTTGAAAAATGCGCCTTCAAGGATCCCGCCTTTTTCGGCTTTACGATGGCCTCGATCCAGAACGAACTGGGAACCATCGCCTTAAAAGACGGACAGAAAGAAGACGCGAAAACCGAATACGAAAAAGCCGAGCAGGGCTTTGAAAACGCGTGGAAGCAGGACAGAGACGATCTATTGGCTCTCAGCTCCCTTTGTACCGCCGAACTCAACCTTCTTGGCGCGCTGGACGAATCCGATCTCGACCATGCCGGAAAAGACGTTTTAAAGCGGCTGCTCGATCATCTTGACGCGCTCGATTCCCTGAGCGACCATGCCCCGCTCATTGAAGAGGCTCTGGGCCATCTCATTGAAAACGATCGATACTTTCCCCGGTATACGCGTCCAGTTGAGCGCTTCTGCCGCCGTCTGCAGCACAAAACCGGCGAACACGATCAGTAAACTCCCTTTAACCGATTAAACCGAAAAGCCATGCAGCAGGAAGCCGAAGCCGTTCCTTTGCATGGCTTTTTGAATCTATCGTTTTTTCTGTCCGCCCGATCCAGCGGTTCGATTGCTGCTCTGAGCGGTTTCCTTTTCTGGTCGATCCGGGTTTCTGGTACTTATCCATGAAGACATCCATGGAGGCATTGTCTGATTCATGCGCAAAACCTTTTGCGCTGTCGGGAACTATACTGAAGCCATGACAACTAGACCTGTATATACTCCAAAACTGACACGCCCTTTCTATCAGCAGGAAGACGTTGAATTTGACTGGCACAGCGGGACTTCTCCCGCACAGAAGCAGAAAAATTCCGCTCTGCTCCAGGAAACATGGAAGAAAAAGCATCCTGGCAAAACGATTCTGGAAGTGAGCACAAAATCGACCGAAGAAATGGGGCGGCGTCTCTCCCCGTTTAACATGACCCTGCGCCTGCCTTCTTTGCGCAAGGCGTTTCCGGTGGAAAATGTGTATCAGGCGTCCAAGGCATTTCGCCATGGCGGTCCCTATGTGGATTTGCTTGGCGTAACCCCCGTGGAAGCCAAGCGCGATCCGCGCCTGCGCGATTCCGGCGAGCTGGTGTTCTTTGAACTGGAAAAGAAGAAATATCCGACAGAGCCCGTTTTTCTGTTTTATAACTGGCTATATCTGATCACCCTTCTTGAAAATCCGAAAGAAGCCGCAGCCGTACGAGACTGCGACGCCTACTGCGATATCGAATTCAACCCCGACAGGCAGATCAACTGTCAGGCACGCGCGTGCGCGATTTACCATTCCCTGTTCCAGCTCAACCTGCTGGACGAAGCGAAAGATTTTGAAGGCTTCAAAAAGATCATGATGGCCAATGATATTACCGAAATTAAGGAACAGTCTGGACGCAAGGAAGACGCGCAGACTCTAAACGATCTTCGTTCCAATCAGCGCCGAACGTCCTTTGCGGTCGGTACATGGATTCGTCATCCGACCATCGGTGCCGGGGAAGTCATCCGCCGTACGCCGGACAGCTATGTAATTCGTTTTCGCGTCTCTGGCCCCAAAGCGCTGACCCGGGATTTTGTCGAACTCAACTGCAAAAAAATCGGCTGAATTTCATACGCCGTGTTTCAAAAGATGGTGAATTGAAATAGTGAACGCAGCTATTGAACGGATAAAAACGGGCGTTTCGTTTACTTTTTCAAAAATCTGTTTTCCCTCTCAATTTCCTTTATCTAATCCAGGAAACTGAGGGGATTTTGCTTTTCCCAGGGCTGCGTTTCGCCTTTTCCTTGCTTCCACGCTAAGATTTTTGAGTTGAAGGACTAAATGCAGCTGCCAAATATGTGAATTCAGGTGGGTTCGTTTTCCTTCTTAACTCTCGTTATTGTTTAGCGAGTTAACAGATCTGGCTTCAAGTAGACAGAAGCCGGATCTGTTTTTTTGATTCCTGGCTTTTCCAGAATTTCAGAAGATTTTTCCAGAAAGCAGAAATAATCGTACGGTGTATGACCGTGCAGACTTTTTAATCCATCTGAGTTGACAGGCGAGATGGCGATGTTCAGCTGCTCCTGACTGGTCAGTCCCAGCTTGGCTAAATCAAAAATATGCGTTCCTCGGTTCTTCGGAAAAATTCTCCATAAAAGGAGATGTTTGTTCTCATTCGTTTAGTTCCTATTCCAGAAACTGCTTTGCTGTGAGTACCTGTTTGGGGAAATTAACGTTTACAGCGCACATAGGCCTCCGCATCTGCATCAAGCAGCCAGAACGAGATATACATGCCCTTGACTTCGTCAATATGGTTCTGATCCTTAAAAACGCTGTTTGCTGTCATAACGCTTCATAAGCGCAGCATTAACCGTCTTTTTATCCAGCTGAAAAGGAATGACTTAGTCCGGGTGCAGCACACCTGCTAACTGACGACCCATAATCACCATAAGTTGGCCGTAGAAAGGGCAGGCCGTCACGGCGGCGGTCTTTTCGCCCACGATCGTCCAGCCGCAGGACTTGCACATAGAACTGCGCAAATTCTCCGATTCTCCCTGCTGCCGCTCACCGACCGCCGTTGTTTCCCACTGCATATCGTCGGGCTGCTCGATTTTCAGAGCCTCTCAATAGCCTTGCAGAGTCTCCAGGACAGACTCGGGGCGACAATACAGACAAGTCATCTTTTGCGCAGTGCTGTCAAACTCGATGGCTCCGCCGCAGCATGCGCATTTCTATTCCTGTAAAAGGTTCATGTGTCATTTCTCCATATCGGCACAGCACAGCTGCTTTGCAGTACGACCGAAAGGAATATACCCAGACGGATCTGAATAAAAACAGGGCTGCCGCATTAAAGCAGAGCCCTGTTCATAGATGTTTTCATGTGCCTGTGAACGGCAAGTATAATGCAATTTGATTTATTTCATCCACTGGAGAGTGCCGAGAATACTCTGTACTTCATCACTTCCAAAATCACACTCGTAGCCTTTTACAATAAACACTTTTTCGCCAATCTGTGCGCTGGCTGCATTTTCGGCCACATACCAGGTGCCGTTCGTCAGCTCTTTTTCTCCATCGTAGGTTCCATAGGGATCGCCGGATTCCAGAAGCTCCTTCGCACTGTCCAGATCCTTCGTATACTCTTCTACCTGCAGATAGGGATCGCCATATTCAAATTCCTCGGCATGGCAGATGAAGTCCGCCATGTCATTCCCGTTCATGTCGGTGCCGGTCACCAGGCTCCAGCCGGAAGGAAGTTCTGCCGTTACCTTGTCGCCGGAAACCGCTGTCGTTTTCGCTACACTTCCGCCGTTGTTTCCGCCGGAGCATGCAGCAAGGACCAGCATCATTGTGAGAGACAGAAGAGTCGTTAAAATCTTTTTCATAATAATTAGAACTTTCCCAATGAGCTTAACTATACAAATCGCTCGTTTTTGAAATTTC
>NZ_JBKXLD010000109.1:0-7224 GCF_047010065.1 Allobaculum sp. | reverse complement strand
TCCATAGTTGGCTTCGAGAATCGACAGCTGATCGCCGTTTACGTTCCAGACAAAGGCGGTATGCCCGCTCATACGGATCACATCGCCTGCCCGAATGCCTTCGTTTCCAACCACATACCGGGTACCGATCCGCGAGCTGCGCAAATAGCCATGGCACTTGTAATAACAGAGGTAGGCAAAGCCGGCGCACTGCACGCCCTGATCGAAGCTGTTGCATTTGACGCTTCCGCTGCGCGAACCATGATCCGAACACGGAACGTCCGTCGTACTGGTCAGGGAATAGGCCGAATCCGGACTGAAATGGTTCCAGCAGCGCCCCTGCGGCAAATCGCGCCGCAGCTGATTCACACGCTCTTCGAACGTCCCTTCATACGGCTGTACGTCTTTTTCCCGGCTGGAAAATTCAAATTTTCGATCTTCTTCCCCTAAAAGACTCGCATCGATATTTTAAACGGGTTCGGGATACGCATACGTCAGTCCTGAATCGTCTTCTTTGGCCTGAATCTGCATTCGATGACTCTGGAGCGCGGGAGAAATTTCCAGACTGAGCGCCATCGAAACACTCATCAGAACGAGGGCCAGTTGCTTGAGAATCGGATACTTCATACATCTTTCTCCTGTCAAAAAGACAGGTCAGATTATGGATTGGAAATAAATCATCTGACCTGTACAAAAATTGTTGCATTTTCGGAAAATGGCGCGGCGAACCGTTCTTCGCGTCCATTTTCGGGAAAATCTGCCCGGATTTTCCTTTTCTGGCTGGGAATTATGGCATTACTTTTAATTCGTTGCGGACATCTCTAAACCTGATTTTATGAGCAATTCGGACATTTCTTAACTAAGATTCTCTATTATTCCACCCGATTTGTTAAATTGGTTGATCTTTTAAAAATTTAGTATACACATTGTCACTATCGTAATTCATTTGTACCTTCATAATTATTTTTAACTTTATTATCAGACCCGCTTTTTCACCCTCTGAGAGGACCAAAAAGAAAACGTTCCGGGTTTCTGTACCGTTATACGGTTCAGAATCCGAAACGTGTATTCCGGCTCGTCCTTCCTTTTCAAACCGGTTTCTGATTTTAAACTCGACCAAAAGAAAAGCAGCCCTTCCGAAAAAACGGTCAGGACTGCCTTGTGGATGTATTTCAAACGACAGGCCGTCTGCGGTCTGGAACAGATCGTGCTATTTCAGGATACGGAATTCACCGAAGGAAGAATCGACATGATAGTCCGGTTCTTCGGTTTTTGGATCTACCCAGGAAATCCATTCCATGACGGTATCGTCGCCTTCTTTTTCCGGAGACGAGAATTCGGCACGGTATACGCCTGTGCGCATCGTTCCATCTTCCTTAAGAAGGTTCAGATCTTTCAGCGTGCTCAGCGGCACTTTGCCTTCGACAACGTAGCCATCGTCGGTCTGTACGCCAGCGGTTTCAAGACCTTCAAGATTCCAGGTTCCGTCAAAGTGGCGATAGTACTCGATGGAATAGTCATGAACGCGTCCCTTCGGGTCGATTTCTACACCGTAGTAGAGCGGCATGCCTTTGGGTGTCGGCAGGTCTACCGGTCCCTGCGCGAGAAAGATTTCTACGCGGTCTTCCGCATCGACTGTACTTTCATCGTCTTTCCAGTCTTCTTCCACGAGGACTTCCGGATCGGTAACTTCAAACATGAAGTACAGATCGGTTCCGTCGTTGTACGCTTCGAATACCGTTACCGGCGCTTCTTTATCTGCCCATGGATAGAAGAAGGATCCGGAGATATTCTGTACGCTCGACCAGACGTCTTCGTCGATCTTGCCGTCGATCGTCGCTGCTTCGTCTCGTTTTACGACATCATAGTGCGGCGTGGTGGCCTGGTTTGGAATGGCAGCGGAAACGGCCGCTTTTTCCTTTCCTTCCGAAGCTGAAGCGTCGGTCGGCGTTTTGGCCGCCGGCGTTGTAGAGCAGCCAGCAAGAAGCAGCAGCGCGCCGGCGCCCAGAGTAAGTTTTCGCAGAGTGTTCATTTTTCTTTTTCCTCCTGCTTTTCTTACCCCTAGTATAGGTGCGCCTCTTCAACACCTGTAAGCGTTTTCTGACTATTCCATTTTAGTGACCAAAGAAGCCACTGAAAATCCAAGGCATCGCCAAAAATCGCCATATAAATCGCCATATATAGACATTTTAAAAACCTATGTTAAGACATTATCATCCAATTTGTTTGATTCTTTTGCCTTATGATTTTTTCAAAAGGTATACATTAAAAATTCAGCACATCGCTTTTTTCTGGCTTAGCGGCGCCCTGCCGGAGCGCGCCGGTCGAATCGTTTACACAGCCCGCGAAGCGGCAGAAACAGAAAAAACGTCACGACCATATTGGCCACGCCATGGACCAGATCAAAAGGAAGACCCGCCACCCACCACGAAAAGGCAGCGGATACGCCATTGAACAGTCCAAAAATCAGCGCAAACCAGAACCCGAAGGAAAAGCCAAAAACGCCAGCCAGCAGACTCCAGAACCAGATCGATCGGATGCGACGGCAGGCATAGGCCACGTCAAAGAGAAGCGGCCAGACCAGGACATAGCCCATATTCCAGACGCCGGCTCCCCAGACGAGCAGTTCGCAGACGATATAGACACAGATCGCCAGAAAGCCTTTCTTTCCCAGACAGCAGCCGGCCACCAGAACGAGCAGCGTAACCGGTTCAATATTGGGCAGGGACGCCATCGCCATTTTCAGAGCGAACATCAGAGCGCCGTAAAGCGCGCCAAAGCAGGCATCGTAAAGCAGGGTGCGGGACTTACTGCTCATAGGACCATGTGTAGACGGCATCGTTTTCCGGCTGAATCGAACTTACGCCCGTCTGGGCGTCTTCGCCGTTGATCTGCAGTTTCCACCAGGCACCCTTTTCGGCCTTTTCCCCATCGACTTCGGTCACAAAAAGGCCGTACTGACTTTGTTCGCCCGCAATCCATCCCTGCTCGAGAAGCGCGTCGGCCAGATTGGAGGCATTCGTAGTGAGCTGAATCTGCTTGCCTGTCCCATCCTGATGCATCACATGCATGGTAAAAGTAACCGTCTCATTGACCGGGGCATTACTTGAAAGGGAGGTACTCGAACTTTCCTGCAGGGACGATGAACGAACCGCATACGAATCCGCAGCGGATTCTGCATGCGAACAGGCGCCCATAAGCAGCGAAGCACAAAGAAGAACACCCGCACCGTATGTGCGAAGGACAGATTTTTTCATAACGAAGATTCCTTTCCAAAGACACGGCTTTCCAGAACAAATTCACTCTCTTCTGCAGACATCGTCTGCAGATTTTCGTACGCCGTCGGCTTCTACAAGAGTTAGCCTGTTTAAACCATGCTCATTATAATGGAATTCATGAAATGGACGGAAAATTTGAAGCAGACGGCCCTGCGCTATTGTCACGTACCCAAAGCGGCCGTTTCGCGCTATGAACCGCTGCTAGAAGAGCTGCGGCATCCGCTGCAGGAAAATACGCATTTTCGCTTTATCTTTCGCGTTTTTGATCTCGAACGCAATGGAGATTCGATCTCTGTAGATCAGGGGCGAATCGTCCTGAGCGGCCGTATGGCTCAGAGTCTGCTTGCACACTGCGAGAAAGTTCTGATTCTCGGGGCAACGCTTTCTGGCGATTTTGACCGGCAGCTTTCTCAATTTGAAGTACAGAACAGTGCGAAAGCTCTGGTTTTTGACGCACTTGGAAGCGCTTTGATCGACGAAGAACTCGACGCCTGCACAAAAGAGCTGCAGCAGAAGCTTCCTGGCTGGTATTTCAGCGATCGCTTTTCGTGCGGATACGGCGATCTGCCGCTTTCTTTACAAAGCGATCTGGCTGAACTCTTAAAGCTTGCACAGACGATTGGCGTACACGTTCTGCCTTCCCGCATGATGGTTCCGACCAAATCCGTTACCGCATTCATCGGGCTGAGCCGCACGCCCCTTCCTGCAAAAATCCGCGGCTGCGCGTACTGCCCGCTTCGCCCAGACTGCAAATACCTTAAAGGAGGACTTCGCTGCTATGAAAACTGAAACGACATCTCCCCATTACCAAAATACAGACACTTCCAATCGCTTTCTGACTCTGTTTGAACCTGACCGACTGATCGTATTGGACGGTGCCATGGGAACAATGATCCAGAAAGCCGGGCTGCCTTTGCTTCGTCATCCCGAGCGAAACAACGTTCTGTTCCCCGAAGTGATTGAAGGCATTCACCGCCAGTATATCGAAGCCGGCGCGAATGTGATTTACGCCAATACGTTTGGCGCTTCCCCGGATCGATTCCAGGACGAACCGGAATCGTACGAAGTCATCATTCAGCAGGCCGTGGCGCTCGCCCGAAATGCCGCTGCAGGAACCTCCTCCAAAGTCGCGCTCGATCTTGGTCCGCTTGGCATTTTGATGGAACCGATGGGCAGCGTCACCTTTGACGAAGCCTATGCGCAGTTTACGGCGATGGTCAAAGCCGGCGCAAGTGCCGGCGCGGATCTGATTGTCATTGAAACGATGAGCGATTTAGCCGAAGCCAGAGCTGCCCTGCTGGCCGCAAAAGAAAACAGTTCGCTGCCCGTTGCGGTCACGATGACGTTTGAACAGAGCGGCCGGACCTTTTCCGGCACCAGCATCGAATGTGCCGCCATTACCCTGCAGTCCCTGGGCGCGGACGCGATCGGTCTGAACTGTTCCCTCGGTCCGGATCAGCTGGTCGATCTGGTCAAGAGGCTTCATGACGTGACCAGCCTGCCCATTTTGTGCAAGCCCAATGCCGGTCTGCCCGATCCGATCAGCGGACACTACCATCTTTCGGACGAAGACTTTGTTCGCTTTGTCCGAAAAATCGTCGAAGCCGGTGCGGTAGCCATCGGCGGCTGCTGTGGGACGACCCCCAGCACCATTTCCCGGCTTTCAAAAGCCTTGAAAAACCACCCGCTGCGGCCAGCCGGAAAGCGGCTGGACGCCATCTGTTCGGATCGTCTGTTCACTTTGTGTGACGGGATTCAGGTCGTTGGCGAGCGCATTAACCCGACGGGGAAAAAGCGCATGCAGAAGGCGCTGCGCGAGGAAGATTTTGATTTCATCGCCCGCCTCGCCATTGAACAGAAAGAAGCCGGCGCAAACATTCTGGATGTGAATGTCGGCGCGCCGGATGTGGACGAAGTTCGCCTGATGCCGCTGGTCATTCGTACGATTCAAAGCGTCTGCGATCTGCCCCTGCTTCTGGACTCTTCCAATCCGAAAGCGCTTGAAGCCGGACTGCGCCAGGCGTCGGGCCGATGCGCCGTCAATTCGGTAAACGGTTCGCAAAAAAGCATGGATTCCATTTTCCCGCTCGCCCAGAAATACGGCACGCCAGTCGTTGCCCTCTGTCTGGATGATGCCGGAATTCCCGACAGTACAAAAGGCCGTCTGGAAATTGCCCGTCGCCTGGAACAGGAAGCCGCCATATACGGCATTGCCCACGGCGATCTGTGGTTTGACGCGCTGACGCTGACCGTCAGCGCTCAGCAGGATCAGGCAAAATGCAGTCTGGAAACAATCGAAAAACTGAACAAAGAACCCGATACGCGAACGATCCTTGGTGTTTCCAACATTTCCTTCGGTCTTCCCTGCCGGCCGATTCTGACCCAGGCATTTTTGAGCGCCGCGCTGCAGTGCGGTCTGAACTTTGCGATCATCAACCCGTCTCTGGAACCGCTGATGGATACGATTGCGGCGTTCAAAGTCCTTCGCCAGATCGATGACGGCTGCCGCGGCTACATCGAACGTTTTGCGCAAAGGCAGTTTCTCGAAACGCAGAAACCGGCAGCGACATCCGCTGCGGCGTCGATTCAAACTTCGAGCCCAGTAAATCCGTCGGCCGAATCCGCTTTGACAAGCGGCGCGAATGCTGCACCGCTGTCTGGCGGCTGTGATTCCCGCGCCCGTCTGATGGATGCCATTTATAAAGGTCTTTCCGGCGAGGCAGCCGAGGCCGCTAAAGACCTTCTGCGCGAAGGCGAAGACGAAATCGAACTCACGTCTGAACTGCTCATTCCGTGTCTCGATCGTGTCGGTACGGATTATGAAAAAGGCGTTCTGTATCTGCCGTCCCTGCTCCAGTCGGCCAATGCCGCGCAGGCGGTTTTTGAAGTGATCGCCCAGTCGCTCGAAGCGTCCGGCAAAAACCGGGAATCGCGCGGTGAAATCGTTCTGGCTACCGTGCAGGGCGATATCCATGACATTGGAAAGAACATCGTCAAGACGCTGCTGGAAAACTATGGCTTTACCGTCATCGATCTGGGCCGCGATGTCTCCCCGCAAGCCGTATTGGATGCGGTCGTTTCACGAAACATTCGTCTGGTCGGTCTTTCCGCTTTGATGACGACTACGCTCAAAGCGATGGAAGAGACCATCGCCCTTCTTCACACGCTCGACAATCCGCCCAGAATCATGGTCGGCGGCGCGGTTCTGACCGAAGAAGCCGCGAAAAACATAAAGGCCGACTGGTACGCGCCCGATGCGAGAGCTTCGGTTCAGATTGCGGAAACCTTTTTTGAAAAGAAAAATCGAGAATCCGACAAAAAGGAGACATCCGCACATGACTGATCCCCAGCCTTCAAAATTCGCGAAAGACGTTGTCTATCCCGTGCTGTTTGACGGCGCCTACGGGACGTACTATGCTGCGAAAACACAGAATCCCGCCGATCAGGTCGATCAGGCGCTTCTGGACGATCCCGCCTGCATCGAAGCCATTCACCTTGAATACCTGCAGGGTGGTGCCAGCGCGATCAAGACGTGTACCTTTTCCGTTCCTGGCCTGTATACCCAAAATCCCCATCTGACGGCGCATCTGATTCATCAGGCTGTACAGACCGCAAACGCGGCGATCGAAAAATCCGGACGCAGCGATGTTTTGCTGTTCGCGGATCTTGGTCCGGTTTCGAAACAGGAAAATCCTCGTCTGGTGTTTGAACCGCTTGCCCGTCTCTTTCTGGACGAGGGGGTAACGAACTTTCTGCTGGAAACCCAGCCGGATTTTCGCGAGATGGAAGACATTTCGCAAGCGATTCGCGATCTCTGTCCGGCTTCACGCATTGCGATCAGTTTTGCGGCTGGTCCGGACGGACTCAGTCCGAACGGCTGTTCCGCAAGGATGCTTCTGGAAAAAGCCGATCAGGCACCCGCCATCGACTGGATTGGTCTGAACTGTCTTTGCGGACCGTCTCACAT
>NZ_JBKXLD010000108.1:0-7240 GCF_047010065.1 Allobaculum sp. | reverse complement strand
AATTATCCCAAGGAGGCGGTCGAGAAAATACCCGTCTTTTATTTGACGCTTACTTCTCACAATCGTTGCTTTCCTGCGCCTGCACCATAAAAAAAGACCGGTACGTCCTGAGGCACAGGACATACCGGAAAGAGGCGGAAACTTACTTTTCGAGCTTTTCGAGATCTTCGCAGAGTTCCTTAGCGAACTCGACAAAGAGCGCTTTGACTTCATCCATCTGCGCGATGGTAAAGGTATCAAAATCATTCGTACGGCGCAGCAGATCATCGGTCGGCAGCATCGCGTACATCTTGACTTCTTCAAGGCCTTCCATGCCGACAAACTTGCCGTTTTCATCGGTCGAATAGAAATTGATGCGTTCATTGCAGTGCGGGCAGTTCATGTAGGCCATGTTTTCAACCATGCCCAGTACGGGGATATTCATCTTTTTGCACATGCGAACAGCTTTCGTAACGATCATGGAAACCATCGGCTGCGGCGTGGTGACCATAACGACACCGGTTACCGGCAGCTCCTGCAAAATCGTCAGCGCAGTATCGCCGGTTCCTGGCGGCATGTCGATCAGAAGTACATCGAGATCGCCCCAGATGACGTCCGTATAAAACTGCTTCAGCATATTGGAAACGATCGGACCTCTCCATACGACTGGATCGCCTTCGTTGGCCATCATGTAGTTTAAGGACATCGTCTTGATATGATCGCTCGTTTCTACCGGCAGAACGAAGTTCTCGGCATTGGCGTACGCCTGTTCATCCTGCAGATCGAACAGACGCGGAATGGACGGTCCAGTCACATCGGCATCCATGATACCTACCGATTTGCCCATGGCAGCCAGCGCGCGTGCGAGCATAACCGTCACGGTGGATTTGCCTACACCGCCTTTTCCGGACATGATCGGAACAATGGCTTTGATATGATTAGCCGGATTGGGCTGCAGTCCGCAGCTTTCCGGATTTTTTGAACAGTTACCTTTTGAAGGGCATCCTTCACAACTCATGCTTATTCCTCCCGGCCAGATTGGCCTTTTCAAAATAGAAAAGAGAAAGACTCTTTTCTGGTCGGCCTGTGCGGCCGGCTTTTTCATTTTGCCACGATTTCATACTTCTGTCTCTATTCTTCGATTTAGCCCGTCCGTGAGGCTGAGCGTATAGGGCTTCGATCGTACAAAAGGACACACAGTTTTTCAAAAGTACTCCATCGTCTATTGTTTCGACGCCTTTTCGGCTTTCTTTCGCTGCGCTCTCGAAAGCCGTCTGCGCTCATGAACTTCCTGACTCGCCGGTTCGATCGAAGAGGATACATCCGTACTGGAGATCGATTTTGCATCCGACACAGATGACTCCAGCCGATCGGCTCGTTCTTTTGGTTCAGACACGTTTTGTGAAAGCGATGGAGCGTCTTTCTCCGCGACCGTTCCTTCTTCCTGTCCATCCGCAATCCCGCCAAGGGTGCCGAAATCGGGCAGCGCCTGATCGTACGTACTGAGCAGGCGGTTTGTATCAATATGGGTGTAAATCTGGGTGGTCGAAATATCGCTGTGTCCAAGCAGTTCCTGGAGCGAGCGCAAATCGCTTTCGTGCTCCATCAGTCTTGTCGCAAAGGAATGGCGAAGCGCATGCGGACTCGAAGAAGGCGGAAGACTGCCCTGAATTGACGCTTTCTTAACCAGACGATAGACGTACTGCCGGTTGAGCTTTTCGCCTTTGAGCGAAACGAAGAAAAACTTGCGCATGCCGGCTTTGGGATCCCGTACGCGCTTTCGGTATTCGTCCATCTGAGTGCAAAGCGAATCGGGCAGCGGAATGACCCGCTCCTTTCTTCCCTTTCCAATGACGCGAAGCAGCTTCTGATCGAGACGGACGTTCCGCTCTTCGAGCGTGCACAGTTCACTGACACGCAGTCCGCAGCAGTACAGCGTCATCAGAATCGTTTTATCCAGTATGCCCTTATCGTCGGCTTCAAAGATTTCGAGCGTCTTTTCAAATTCTTCGGCGCTCACCCACAGCGGCAAAGCCCGGCTTAAATGCGGCGCGCGCAGCGTCATAGCCGGATCGGGCTGATCGAGACGAAGCGACAAATAGGAATAAAACGAACGAAGCGTCGAACAAAGACGCGCGATGGAAGAAGGGGCATAACCGGAGGCAAGTCCGTCGATGACGCTCTGCATTTCGCTGGTATTCAGATTCAGCGGGGAAAGTTCTCCTTGCCTGCATTCTTCAAAAAAGAGGCGCAGATCATTTTTCTGCGCCTGAATGGAAGACTGAGAAAGCATGCGTCCGCCGGCTGCCTGTGAAAAGTAGTCGGAAACGATCGACTCGAGCATCGGATCCATCGGCTTTGAAGAAGCCGATGCCAGAGAAGACTGCATAAGATCTTCATCCGCGGGATTTTTATCCAAGCGTTCTTCGGTCGATTTATTGCTTTCCGTCATTTTCCTCGCCTTCCTTTCTGACCATACAGGTACCGTCCGTACTTTCTGGATTGATCTCTGCGCCGCCAGCCGATCCATTCAGATCGTGAGTCCGGAAATATTCTTCCATCGTTTTCGGACGGCACGTTCCATCATAAAGAAGAGCCGTTTCCAGTACGGGATCAACAAAGCGATCCAGCACGGCTTCGACCAGGACGGCACACGGCTGAAACGTTCGAATATCGTAGGCGGTCTGCAGACGGGAAATGGAAAAACGGTTTTCCTTCAATAATGCAAAAATCTCGGTAAGCCGGGAAGGACGATGGACAAAGCAGAACCGCCCGCCCGATTTCAAATGGCGTCTGGCACTTTCAATCATCGTCTTCAGATTCAGATCGCCTTCTACGCGGGCAATTTCCCGTGAAGTAAGGGGTCGTACGGCCTGCTCAGGAGACGGGGCAAAATAGGGCGGATTGCAAAGGACCAGATCGAACTCTCCCGCATTCAGATCCAGAATGGAACCGTTTCGAATTTCAAACGAAGACGTTTTCGAAAAAAGCTTCATGTTGATCTGCGCGAGCTTTGCGGCGCTTTCCTGCAGTTCCACGCCGCAAAGGAAGGCAGGATTTTCCTGGGAAATATACGCAAGAATGGCTCCGTTGTTGCAGCCGATTTCAAGCACTTTGCGATTGCGGATTTTGGAAACGAACAATGCAAGCGCAGCACTGTCGCTGTTGATGCAAAACTGCGTGCGGTTCTGGATCAGGCGGTTATAGGGGGCCAGAAAATAATCCAGTGCAAAATTTGCTTCGCTGCGCAGAAAGTCCAGCTCGTCCTGATTCAGACGCTCTTTCTGCGCAGCGGAAAGCAGATCGAGAATGGGCGGCCGTTTACGCATACGCGTTCTCCGAAGCCGCAGGCGCGGCTGTCTTTTCCTCATCCGGATTGGCTTTCGGAGATTTGGCATCCGCCTTGTCGCTGCTTTTTTCTTCTTCCTTTTTTCGCATGAGATCGCCAAGCGTCATGAGCTTTCCGCCCGTTTCTTCATTAGACAGCGAGCGGTTTAAGGACTCAAGCAGATGATCGGGCGCGCCGGCGTCGAAATCAAAGAGCGTCGGCTGAAACAGCATCTGTTCTTCATTGGCCAGCGAACCGACGGTTACTCCGATATGCCGGTAGCCGACGGGATCAAACTCCTTCTGGAGCAGACCGCTGACGGCTTCGTACAAAATGATCGGATCGTTCGTATAGCCGGAAAGCTTTTTCGAGCGCACCTTATTGCGAAAGTGAATATCGCGCAAAACGAGCGAAACCTGCGCGCCGCGCTGATTTTTCTTTTTCATGCTTTCCGCCAGCTCGTACACGAGCGTACGACACTGGCTCTGCAGATCTTCGAGCGAGTACAGATCCGACAGAAATGTCCGGGAATGTGAAATGGATTTGCGCGAGCTCGAGAAGACGAGCTGGTCGCTCGACTGCCCATGAATTCGCGCCTTCATTTCCGGCCAGGAATTTTTGAAAATCTGCGCACAGAGCGCTTCGTTTTCCGGATCCGCCAGATCGCCGATTGTTGTAATGCCCGCTTCCTGCAGCTTTGGGACGGTTTTCGTTCCGATGCCAATGCACGTTTCCACGCCAAGCGGGTAAAGCTTGGCCGGGATATCGCGTTTTCGAATAACGGAAAGGCCCATCGGCTTGCGCAGATCGGAAGCCATTTTTGCCAGGAAGCGCGTCGGCGCCACACCGATCGAACACTTCAGACCCAGCTTTTCATAAACGGCACGCTGAATGGCGACGGCCAGATCGAGCGGTCTTGGATACTTCGTAATGACATCGGTCGCATCGACGAAACACTCATCAATGGAAAGAATTTCCATGCGCGGACAGTACTGACGGATGAGCGCGAAAAACTGACCGGACAGCTTGCGGTAGTATTCCCCGTCGGGCGGAAGCAAAACCAGTTCCGGACACATTTCCTTCGCCTGCAGGACCGGCATGGCGGAATGCAGACCGGCCTGACGGGCGATGTAATTGCAGGTGCTCAGAACGCCGCGCGAAGAATTGCCGCCAATGCCAAGCGGCTTTCCCTTCAGTTCGGGATGGCGCAGTTCTTCGGCGAAGGCAAAGAAGGCGTTGAGATCGATATGAAAAAGCACTCTAGCCATGGCGTACCCGTCTGGCGAGCTCTTTCATGCTCGAAACGCCGGCTTCATCGGCGTTGCCGCTGGCCATGATGGCCAGCTCTTTAAAATGATCTTCTTGAGACAGTTCGCTCACCTGGGTTGTCGTAATCGTTCCGTCGGTCGATTTGGAGACGCAGTAGTGATCGTCCGCCCATACGGCAACGGACGGAAGATGGGTAATGCAGAGTACCTGATAGTCTTTGGCCAGCGCATGCATTTTCGATCCCATCGCCAGTGCGACTTTTCCGGAAACGCCGGTATCGATTTCGTCGAACACCAGGGTTCCGATGCCATCTTCGGCCTGGAACACGACTTTCAGCGCCAGCATCAGTCGGGACAGCTCACCGCCGCTGGCCGAAGCTTTTAACGGGGAAGGAGCCTGGCCGGGGTTCATGGACGCGTAAAACTCCACTGCATCCATACCATCGCTTGACGGCTGCTTTTTATCGAAATGAATGTCGAACACGCAGTGCTCGAGCATCAGATCCCGCGCGTGCTTTTCCACCAGTTCCTTCAGTGCAGGAACGACCGCCTTGCGCGCCTGATGCAGCAATGACGCCTGCTTCGTGTATTCGCTCATGGCATGGCGGCGTTCTTTTTCCAGACGTTCAAAGACATCCTGACGATGCAGAATCTGATCGATCTGCTCTTCCATATCTTTAGCGGCTTTGGTCATCGACTCGTACGTGCCGCCGTTTTCCCGGAAGAGATCCTTAATGAGAAACAGACGTTCCTGCATTTTGTCGAGATGGCCTTCCTGCATCATCGTTTCGTTTTTTACATCGGATACCCGCTCAAACAGATCCTGGACTTCAAAAGCCAGATCGGTCAGACGGGTTCCGAATTCTTCTTCAGTCTGATGATTTTTCAGGCAGCCGGCCGCTTCGACGAGCAGATCCTGAATGCCGCCTTCCTTGCGGTAGAGATAGAGCGCTTCGGACATCGAGTCAAACGCGTCCTGAATCTGTTCGGCTTTGGCGATTTTCTGTTCTAAAGCTTCGAGTTCGCCTTCCTTGATTTTCGCGTTCTGAATGGCGTTGAGCCGTGTGGTCAGATAATCGAGACGATCCTGCGAAAACGTTTCGTTTTTGAGCTTGCGAATTTTGGCAGAAACCGCACGCAGACGCGAATAGGCGGCGCGGGTCTGTGCCAGCCGCTCCTCATTTTTTGCAAAGCGGTCCAGCATTTCCAGCTGCAAAGCTGGATCCATCAGCCGGATGGTATCCATCTGGGAATGGATGTCGACCATGCGGGAGACAATTTTGGCGACAAAGCTGTTCGTGGTGGTCCGGGAATTGAGAAGCATGCGACTTTTTCCCGAAGCGCTGACGATGCGGGTAATGATGATCGTATCTTCGACATCAAATCCGTTTTCCTCGAGCATCTGGCATACTTCTTTAGACGGGTTGGAAAGGACCATCTGCAAAATGGCCTTGTCCTTTCCCTTACGGACGACGCCTTTTCCGATGCGTTCGCCGGAAATCGCCTGAATGGCATCAATGAGCAGCGATTTACCGGCACCGGTTTCGCCGGTGATGACCGACATGTTCTGATCAAAATCGATCTGAGCCTGATCAAAGAGGATATAATCCTGGACTGTCAGCTGTTCAATCATGGTGATCCCTCTTTCTAAATGATTTTGTTCTTTGGAAATACTTTCGTTTTCTTTAAAACGGGCCGTATTTCCATATTCCGTTAGTCAGTCAGCCGTCTGCTTCCTAAGAGGCAGGCGGCTGACTGTATTGTCTTCAGTTGTATCCGCAAAAAGGCTATCCAGCCGTAACGTCTTTTCGGCTTCTTTCCGTTATACGTCCAGACGCGATCCTGGTTATTTGAGTTATTCCGGTTTTGCCGGAGCATCCGTCGGTTCAGGCGCGCTGTGGATCTCTTTTGGCCGGCACGCGTACAGGAGGTATTCCTGATTGCCGCTGCGGCCGACGACCGGCGAGGGAATTTTGCGTACTTTTGCGTAGTGCATCAAAAGTGCGTTCTGAATTTTCTCTACGGCCTGCGCTTCGTATTTCGGATTTTTAATGACGCCTTTTTTGTTGAGTGCGTTTTTGGTGCATTCAAACTGCGGTTTTACGAGCACGCACAGATGCTCGGGCATCATCTGCAAAAACAGCGGTTCGAGTATGGAAAGGGCGGAAATAAAGCTCACATCCATGCAAATAAAGTCGATTTTGTCCGAAAACCAGCTTTTTAAAATGCTGCGTGCGTTCACGCCTTCCATCTCCACCACCCGCGAATCCGCTTTGAGCGCGGGTGAAAGCTGCAGATGACCAACATCTAAAGCGTATACTTTGCGCGCACCATGTTCAAGTACGCATTGCGTAAAACCTCCGGTGGAGGCGCCGATATCGAGAACACACTGATCTTTCACGTCGATGTGAAAGGCGTCAAAGGCGGCCTGAAGCTTTCCGCCGGCACGGCTGACATAATCGTGCTCGGCAGGACGGATTTCAATCTGATCCTGTTCTTCTTCCTTCAGTTCATACGCCGGCTTGGTAATGGTTTTTCCGGCGATCGAGACGCGGCCCTGCTTGATGGCATCGGCTGCACGGGTGCGCGTCTGCAGTTCTTTGGTCAGATTCTGATCAAGACGCATGATCTTTCAGCCTTTCCATTAAATCGTCGAGCGAAATGT
>NZ_JBKXLD010000107.1:0-7257 GCF_047010065.1 Allobaculum sp. | reverse complement strand
AGCGTATCTAATATTCAGTCTCGCGTATACCCGTCGATTGTTTGACACTTACTTAGCGAAAACCATTCAGGCAGTCCGCAAAAATGAATTTAGCCAGAGAAGGCTGTGCACGGCTTTCCAGAACCGCTGTGACTTCCTGTGATTACGCAAAAGGGACTGTCGTCCTGCTGATACGAATCATCAGCGGGATCGACAGTCCCTTCGTTTTTTTCTTTTAAAGCCTTATTGAAATCGAGCAGTTTTGGAGAGAGGGGATTGGCATGAGCGAACGAAGCGGAAGGAAGGAACGGAAAAGAGGCGTATTTTAGATAACTCTCTTTTCCTCTTCCATTTATCCTTTATTCCTTCGAATACCCTTTATTCCTTCAAACGATCCCTACGATCGTTCCCGACTCTCCTTTCCTTTTGCTTATTCCGGCTGCTTGCTTATTCCGGCTGCCTATTCACCTTTCAAAGCGCCAAGCGCGGACGCTTTCGGTGTTTTGCGCAGAGCGAGAATCGCATCGTTTACCGCTTTGGCTTTCGCATTGACTGCTTCCTGCGTGGTCGGCGTCGTGATGAGAGCCTGTGCTTGGCCAAGCAGAGCGTTGAACGCGGTCTTTTCGGCTTCGGTCATGTGGAAATCAGCCAAATTCAGCTGGGCGCCTTTATCTTTGGCGGTCTTCAGCTGGGTGGTATCCACGGTAGCTGCGGCAGCTGGTACCAGTGCGTCTTTTGCGGCTTTCAGTTCCGCTTTGGCATCCATCAGGTTTTTCGCTGTCGCATAAATGCTGTTCATGGAAGCGGCTTTTTCTTTGGCATCCGCAAAGGCTTCCCAGCTTGCCGGGGTGTAATCCGTTTCGACGAGCTTATTGGCTTCGGTCAGATCCGCATTGAGAGCGGTGCGCGCTTCATCGGCTGGTCCTGCAAAGTCGAGCCAGAGCAGTACGTTTTCTTCTTCAAGCGTACTTGTACCATCGGCAGCAGCCTGGATTTCTGCTGGCGTCAGGGCTTTGTTCACGATCTTGATGTTGGAGAACTTCAGATCGTTCTTACGATCCGGTTTATCGGACATATGGCCAATTTCAACAGCTTTGTCTGAACTGGACAGAGTGCCGGGTGCGTCAACCTGAGCGATCTGTCTGCCGTCGATCACGGTCGTGATGGTGTGATCTTCGCTGTTATAGACAGCACTTACTTCATGCCAGGCATTGAAGAAGTCCGTTGGAAGCTGGTCTTCACTTCCCGCAGTCTTCCAGCCGGAATCCGTTTTCACGTAAGCCTGGAAGAAGGTGGTGTCATTGTTCAGATACGTATAGAAACGCATCGCGAACGCGTCATCGCCAATCGATACGATGGAGTTGTATTTTCCATCATCCGATACGCCTGCGGATTTATCGTATACATCATCTGGAACATACAGACGGGCGCTGACGGTGTAGCTGCCGCCGCTGGTCAAGGCGTTTGTCACTTTGCGTTCTGGATCGTTCAGGTCCATAGAGCCTGTGAGAACCTGTTCGCCATCCTGTGTTTCCAGTTCGCCTGTGGACGGGAGTGTTGTGACAAATTTGTGTTTGCCCAGTTCGATGATCGTCTTGGCATCGGCTGCCAGAACGGTAATGGTCTTGCTGGCAGTAAGGGATGCATTTCCATTTACATTCGCTGCTTTAACGGTGATGACGGTGCCGTTGGCTACCGATGCATCTACGCTTACGGATGCGGATGCGCCGTTGGCTGCCGGTGTAACGGTTACGCCTGCAACGGCTGCATTCTGTGCATCGACAGCACTCCAGGTCGCACTCTTAATGGCGGCGCCTTCTGGTGTCGCATTCAGAGTGAACGTAACTGGCGTGCCGGCCGTTATGGTTTCAGCAGTTGCGCTCATCGAAACGCTGGAGGCTTCCACTTCTTTTACGGTCAGGGTGTAGGTTTCATTGGCTTCGGTATCGAACTGAATGGCGTGATCTTTGCCTTCAACCGCTGTAACCTCCACATTGTTTCCTTCAGAGTCGACTACGGCTACGGTTTCCGGTCTGATCGCCGGGTTGTTGAGCTTGCAGACATTTCCGCTCTTGGAAAGAACTTCAACATCGGTAAGTTCACCGTCTTCCCAGTCGAGATCGAGTTCGAAATTGCCGCGGGCGACAATTCCGTCTACCGAGCCGTCTGCCCATTCGTCAGGAATGGCAGGGAGCAGTTCGATCGTGCTCGCATTGGACTGCATTAACATTTCAACGATACCAGAGGTATAGCCGAAGTTTCCGTCAATCTGGAACGGCGCGTGAGCATCCCAGAAGTTCACATACATGCCGTTTTTGAACAGACTCTTGATCAGAGTCATTGCATGGTTGCCGTCTTTAACACGAGCCCATGCGTTCAGGCGCTGACCCATGCCCCAGCCGGTCGCGTTATCGCCGCGGTCACGCAGAGATACTTTTGCGGCCTCGAGATAGGTCGGATTATCGCTGTTGATCAGATCGCCTGGGAACAATCCAAGCAGATGGGACATATGCCGGTGTCCGCGTTCTCCCAGAGAACCGAGCGTCGTTTCGTTATACCATTCTTTAATCTGTCCGCTGGCTCCGACTTCGATCGGATCCAGTTTTTCCATAATATCCTGCCACTTGGCAATGCGCTCTGCGCTTACTGTGTTGGGATATTTGGCGTTAATCGCTTCAGCGGCTTCGCAGCAGTCGTTAAACAGCTGCCAGTACAGTGTATTTTCGTAAACGTTGCCTGCTGTGTACGGTCCGTGTTCAGCAGAATAGGATGGCGCAGTGGCCAGGCGGGTCTTGCCGTTATCATAAGTGATTTCGGTAAGAATCTGTTCGTACAGTTTCGCCTGTTCATCCATCATTGGGAAAATCTTTTCCTTCAGATAGTCAACGTCCTGTCCGTATTCATAGTATTCATATACGTTCTGAAGCATCCAGGGTACAGCTGCCGGCGACCAGCCCCAGCTGAAGGCCCAGCCTGGGCAAGTCCAGCCAAACGGCGTGTTCTGTGTATGGGCGGTGTAGCCGTTCTGCTTGCCGTCCGAGTTATCGATACCAAAATAAGTCGATGCGGTAACGCGTCCTGGTTCACGCAGACCGTCTTCATAATCGATCATCGGAATCGCGCACTCCGCCATGTTTGCAGAATAGGTCGGCCAGTAGTTCATCTGCATGTTAACGTTCATATGGTAGTCAGCGCCCCATGGAACATTGCCCACTGCTCCGTCATAAATGCTCCATACACCCTGCAGGTTTGCCGGCAGGTCCTGATCGTCTCGTCCTTCGGCGTTTTCACGGGAAGAAGAAATCTGCAAATAGCGGCCGTACTGGAACAGCAGCTGTTCGCAGTACCGTTTTTCGCTTTCGGTCAGAGTGGAGTTGCTGGCGTTATACGCTGCGAGCAGGTCGTCGTTGGCAAGATCCGGTTTGGTCTGACCAAGATTCAGTTTTACGCGATCGTAAATGTTCTTATAGTCGGCTTCGTGATCCGCTTTGACTTTGTCATAGCCTTTGGCCGTTGCTCCATCGACATCGCGCTGGGCACGGGCCAGAACCTGCTCATCCGTTTCACGGGTTCGATAGGTTGGATAATTATCTTCGTAGTCGGTTGCCGCACTGACATAAATCACTGCTTCCGTTGCGCCGCGAATTTCCAGCCGCTCATGATCTTCGTTATAGGTTACCGTTCCGGCGTTCACGATCACGCGGGAAGAAGCGGCCAGTTTCATCTGGTTATCGCGCATTTCACCCGTGGTAATCAGGTTGCCTGTCTTGCCGTCTGCCGAGATTGTTCCCGTAACGGTTTCTGTTTTTCCGTAATTGTTATCCTCGGTAGCCGAGAAAGGCAGAGAATAGTCGAAATCGAGTTTTTTCGCGCCTGAGGCAGTCATCTTGATTGCGATCACGTTGTCCGGATGAGAAGCAAGGTATTCACGCGTGTAATGTGTTTCGTCACGATCGTATTCCACACCGGCGATCGAATCATCGATATTCAGCCAGCGCCGATAGTTCGTCGCTTCCGTATGGGTTTCCGGTTCTGTGGAAGGTTTCTGCGGTCCAGTGTCTTCGCCTGTTGCCACACTTGTGACAACCAGACGGTCCAAAGACAGTTTTCCGGACACGCCGGTAATCGTTACGGTATGCTCGCCATTCGTCAGATTCTGGTCAGAGAAGAGTTCAACAATTTCAATATTTCCAGAGTCTTTTTTCGTGTTCACCGTATTCGCTTCGCCGTCATCAATTTTCCACGTAAAAGAACCCATATTGTCTGCACTGTGTTTACCGCCGTACAGGGCAATACCAGTTCCAGTAAAGGTGTATTCAATGGATGCGCCAGAACTGTTTTCGATGAACATCTCATCTTTGTTCAGCCAGCCAACACCGTTTCCCGTATCATTTGTACGATCCCAGGTACCCCAGCCGCCAGTATATTGAATACCGGTTTCGGAAGCGTTGCCTGGATTGAGATCGAGTTCCTGTGTCTGCGTTGAAGAGGCGCTCGAAGATTTCACTTCAAAATAGTCGTAGGAAATCTTCTTTGCGGTGCCGGAAAGAGGTTCTTTATTGACGATCTTAATCGTGTGTTCGCCTTCTTCAAGATCCGCAATCGAGAAGAGAGTCTGCCCGTCTCCGCCGCCAATGGCTTTCAGGTCGACATTTTCAGCAACTGTTTTACCGTCAATGGAAACATCCATGTAGCCCATGGTGTTGTTAGAGCAGCCGATCATTCGAATGGCAACACCGGTAAACTTCATTTCCAGCGTGGCCCCTACCGTTTCCGTATATTTTTCCGTGCCCTCATACCAGGATTCGCCTTTGGCCCAGTCATTCCATCCTGTATAGGTAATGGATGTGTCGCGGTCGTCAATTTTCTCTGTACCGGTCGCCCAGTACTGTCTCCAGTACTCTTCCCATTCTTCGCTGAGGTAATCGCGGTCCATATTAATATAAATATCGCCAAGGCGCTGATAGGAACCATATCCATTGGAAGAACCAACCAGCTTGTTAGCCCAGGCGTCGCGATCACTTGCATTGGTTTTAAACTTTTCTACCGCTTCCTTATAAATCTCTGACATCGAGGTTCCGTCTACGGAAGCGATATTGCCGCCGTTGTAGTCTGGACGTTTGCTGGAAGGTCCGCCGTTCCATACAGTTTTCTGGTTGAGCACAATGCGCTCGCAATCGTATTCGCCATAGACGCTGCCGCCCATCAGGGAGTTGCCGATTGGCAGAATCCGCTGCTGCCAGCGGTTCGCACCCTCATAGCTTCCTGCCCATGCACCTGCTCCCCCAGGAAGATTGCCCTGGCTTGCCGGTTCATCAAAAAAGATCTCATTTTTCGGAAGGCTTGCTGCTTCAGAGTTTCCCTGTGAAGGTTCTTCCGGAGTCTGAGGATCTGCCGCAAGGGCAGGAGTAATCAAGCCCGCAGACATAGCAGCCGCAAGAAGGGATGCTGAGCAGCGTTTAAAAAACTTTTTACTCATAGAATTTCCTTTCCGTTTGTCATTTTTCTCATAAAAAACGTATGGCTACCTCCGTCTTCCGAAATTTCGCCCGAATGAGAAGACAGATTTGCCTTGATAACAGTATAGGGGATGTAAGCGTTTGAATTAAGCCTGTTTTTGAAACTCTCCGCCTTCCAAATCAGTTTTTTCTGAGCTATGGTTTGTTTTCTTTACCTTCCGTCTGCTCTCCGTCAGAAAAAGAAACAGTGTCAATGAAATTTTGCCCGCACAATAAAAGCTCCCCATCGCCAATTCTTACAGAACTGATGGATAGTTTTAACACGTCTTATACAGTGATTTTTATTTACGGGATAGCGTTAATCCCGGTTTGAATGATCCGATGGTTTACGCAGCTTCAGGCATGCGGTTCCATGCAGGCCTGATAAATGGCCTTGATGTCTTCTTTGCCCAGATCGAAAAATCCATGGATAATCCCCTTCTTGCAGGCTTTCTCTGCCATGGCATCAAAGCGGTCTTCACTGACGCCAAACCCCTTCAGATTGTCGGTCAGCTTCAGCTGATCAAACAGGAAGTTTTCTGTTTTCGCGATCGCCTGATCCACAATTTCGTCATCGCTCAGCGCTGGATCAATGCCCCATACCCGAACGCCAAACTCCACCAGACGCGGCATGGTCTTTTCATTTCGAACGTACTGCAGATAGCGCGGGGTGACGATGGCCAGACCATGACCGTGGGTAATGCCGTAGTTGGCTGTCAGCTGATGTTCAATGGGATGCATCGACCAGACTTTCGGATTGGCACCGCGGTTGAAGCCGTTAATGGCCCACGACGACGCCCACATCAGATTGGCTCTGGCTTCGTAGTTTTCGGGATCTTCCATAGCGATCGGTGCGTAGCGGATCACCGTCTGCATCAGTCCTTCCATGAACCGGTCCAGCATGAAGAGATTCGGACGCGGTGCGAAATAGTCTTCCATAATATGGTTCAGAATATCTGCACTGCCCGCTGCCGTCTGATAGGCCGGAACAGAGAAGGTAACGGCTGGATCCATGAAGGAAACCTTCGGGATCAGAGCCGGAGACGCCGCACCCATTTTATCCACCGTTTCAGGGTTGGAAATCACGGCGCAGTCATCCATTTCCGTTCCGGTGGCTGCCAGAGTGAGCACATCAATTACCGGAAGTGCTTTTTCAATTGGAGTTTTCTTCGAGAAAAATTCCCAGGGATCAAAATCCACACAGGCGGCAGCCGCGATAATTTTGGCGCAGTCAATGACTGATCCGCCGCCGACCGCAACGACGCAGTCGATGTGGTTTTCCTTGCATAATTCAGCCCCTTTGTACACGGACTCAATTTTCGGGTTTGGCTCAATCCCGCTGAGTTCGGTTACGTGAAGACCCGCTTCGTTCAGGGAAGCCATGGCTTTGTCATACAGACCGTTCTTCTTGATCGAACCGCCTCCATAACAGAACAGTACGTTCTTGCCGTACTTTGCAGCCTCCTCGCCAAGATGCTGGAGCTGATCGGGACCAAAATATACTTTGGTCGGCAGATTATAAATAAAATTATCCATTTCGTATTTTCCTTTTTGGGGATGGAGAGAATCCATAGATTCCTCCGTTTTTCATATCCCCTGAAATTCAGAATAGCAGTTCCCTTTCCGGGACACAACGAACCGCTTTGCCTCAAACGCGCATCCATCCCCGCTTCCGGGCCTTCTGGATTTCTTCCACAAAGAAGACGTTCTTGCCTTTTGATCCGCTGTAAGTGTCAAACAATCGACGGGTATACGCGAGACTGAATATTAGATACGCTAA
>NZ_JBKXLD010000106.1:0-7340 GCF_047010065.1 Allobaculum sp. | reverse complement strand
GCCAGACAAAATGAAATCCCCGAAGGATAAAGGAGAGATCCAATATCTTTCGGGGGTTTTTTCGTTTTATTGGGAAGAGCGTTTTCAGGATTTTTTTCTGAAGACGACTTTTCGGCCAGCCTTTCCTTTGGAAATCAGATTCATTTTAACCAGGCGATTTGCGGCTTTAGATGCACTTTGTACTGTATTGAGCGAATCAATTTCGTCACAGATCTGGACTAGAGTCAAAGTTTCGTATCGAGAAAACAGAGCCAGAATTGCATGATCCGTCGTATTCATGTCGGTGTTCGTGGCGCTTTCGGAATCGGGCACTGTTGGTGGAGTAGTATCTGTATCGCGATTGGATATGAGATTCTCGTTGAAGGTATAGAAGGAAGAACGGTGCTGCTGATGACAGATTAAAATCTTTTGAGCGGTCAATTCCTGAAGCAGAGAAGAAATTTCCACCGGGTCGAGTTTTAAAACAGGTTCCATGCGCCGAACGGTTACCTGTTTTTCATTTAGAGCGATGGATAGAATCATTTTTTCGTTCTCAGATAACGAGTGAAAGACATTCGGTCCTAAGCGGTTGATCAAATCTTTTTCGGTATTGCTTGAGAGTCCTGCGGTCAGCCATAGCCGTAATTCCACTTGCTGCAGGGTGACATTGTCATAGAGATCCGGCTCTTGCCATCCTTTTTCTTTCCAGATCTTCAGTATGGTTGGAATACCCGATCCAATATTGTCGCATAAGCCGATCATTCGAAACATCTGCTGTATTTTCGGATTTCGGGCTGACGTATGGCCTCCTTTAAAAATTTCACTTACTGGGATTTTCAGGTTTCCAGGATTTGAAAAAAGCAGATTGTCTTCATATCGGACGACTCTAAGGGATCCGCTGGTTCTGTAATTGGCATGAATGACCATATTGATCACTGCTTCTCGAATCGCTTTATGGGTATCGGTATCATCTACCCGGGTCATCCCGTCAAGCTGAAACGGTGCTGGCAGATCTCTGGTCAGGCGGGGCAGGATTAGATGTACGAAAGTGTACAGATTGTTTTCCCATTGGCCGTCGATTGTCAGGCGATCGGACCAGCGCTGACCAGGCATCATCTTCGCCTGATTCAGATAATCCATAAAGAGAGCGCTGAAGCGTTCTCGAATGGAAAGACCTTTTCCAAACATAAGCAAGCCGGCTTCGGTCAGAAACTCCTGGCCGGTTTGTCTGTTTCTGGCAAATCCTCCAATATGCAGAAGAAAATCCTCATCGGAGTATGTATTAAAGATATGTCCTCGGTTCTGTACCTCAAATTCATTTCGGTAAGCATGGAGTGAATTGAGGTCGATATCCGCCATCGTATACCCTTCTAGCACGGCTCCATCCAGCCCTTGATCCGAACTGTCCTGAAGCATCGATCGCACTTCATCTTCGGAACAGTGGTAATCGCCTTCGTAATTGCGCCGAAAGGTTCCTTTAAAGGGATTTCCGTTAATATAAACCGGACGAAAGTGATAGGACGCGCGAGGAATATCGATCTGCAGAACGGACTTGTCGTCAATATTCAGGATCTGGACATCCTGATCCAGAAGAATATTTGCGCTGACTTTTTCTCCATTCATAGTGTCCCAGAATTCTTTTTTCCTTTTGTTTGGATTCGAAACACCTAGAACGGTAAATCGCTTGGCTCTGTCGAATTCTTTAAGGTTTTCTTCAATTCCTAATAAAATAGTGCCTCCATGCGTATTGGCAAAAGATGAGTACGTTTCCCATAAATCTTTCGGGATCTCATTGGCTGCTTTCTTACATTCTAGAGTAAGATGCTCTCCGTTTTGAAGGATTGAATTCAGTTTTTCCTGGTCGGTCATGCAAGCTCTCCTTTCATTGATATAAGCAGTACAAGATTCCTCTTTTCAGCCTGGAGGCAGTGCGTGAGGAACTGGCGAACAGACTTCTCTAAGTTGATGATATTATCAGAAAAATTGAACATCAACTGAGAGGGCGGATTATCCTGAAAATCAGTTGATGTTCAACCAGAAATGGTTGATGTTCAACCAGAATCAGTTGATGTTCAACCAGAATCAGTTGATGTTCAACCAGAATCAGTTGATGTTTAATCAGAATTAGTTGATGTTCAACCAGAACCGGTTGAAGTGAGGCAGAAAGTTGATAGTGAGGGATAAAATGAATATCCGAGAAGCTGCCTGACCCGATTACGCAGGAATCTTCTAGTTAGTTAGTGATAGTTTCTTTTATGGCTGACACGTTTTCGTATCTTTAGCGAATTCAAGCAATCGTCAAACTGCGGTCGACTAAAAACAGCTGAATGAAATGGGACTCTGTTCAGGAATGAGGAATCTCGCCGAAAGATAAAGGCAAAATCCGGTATCTTACGGAGAGTTTTCTTTTGGAAATGGGAGGTCCAAAGCCCTTAGGCCAGCCGTCTGAGAAGCCGGGGATGAGGTTTTGGGAATGGTGACGCGTGTGATAGAGTACACCATTGGAGGTTTTTTTGATGCATAAAATGGAATCGATGGAGATCCGCCGTCTGGTACTGTCCATGTCTGTGCCAATTGCACTGAGCATGCTGATGTCGGCTCTCTATAATATTATCGACAGCATGTACGTGGCCGGCTACTCTCAGGAAGCACTGCTTTCGGTCAGTCTGTGTTCCCCCATACAGAGTTTGATGATCGCCATTGCCTGCGGTACAGGTGTCGGTTTCAATACGGTCCTTTCCCGCTATCTTGGAGAACATAATCGGGAAATGGCGAGTCAGGCAGTTCTGAACGGTCTGTTTCTTTCTCTGATCAACTGGCTGATTTTCCTTCTGTTCGGTCTGTTTGGATCATGGGCATTCCTTGCGCTTTTCACGCAGGATACGGGAGTGCTTATGCAGGGAAATGTATATCTACAGATTTGCTGCGGCTGTTCCTTTGCAATCTTCTTCCAGATCACGTACGAGCGAATCATGCAGGCGGTGGGCCGTCCGATGTATAACCTGGCTATTCAGGGAACAGGCGCTCTGATTAATATTTTCCTGGATCCGCTGTTCATCTTCACCTTCAATATGGGTACGGGGGGAGCGGCGGTTGCAACCGTGATTGGCCAGATCGTAGCCATGGGGTTAGGAATCTGGATCACCTATCGAAAAGTCCCGGAGATTCATACAAATCTCAAAATGTTCCGCTGGGATCCGGTACTGCTTGGCCGCATTTTGAAAATCGGCATTCCGGCAATGGTCATGCAGGCAGTTATGAGTTTTATGTCTGTGTTCATGAACTGGATTCTGATGCCGTTTTCGTCTATGGCCGTTTCGGTATTCAATGTCTATACCCGTCTTCAGCAATTTGTTTTCATGGCGGTTATGGGCCTGAGCAACGCGCTCATCCCGATTGTCGCGTTCAACTATGGTGCGAGAAGAATGGATCGGATCGTCCCGGCGGTTCGTTTTTCACTGCTTCTGGCTTGTGCCATCATGGTGTTTGGAACGGTGCTGTTCCAGCTGATCCCGTCTCAGCTTCTCTCGATGTTCAATGCGGATCAGTCCATGTATGCGATCGGCATTCCCTGCCTGCGCGTCCTTTCCTGGAGCTTTGTATTCGCTGGCGTATCGATGATTCTCTGCTCTGCGTTTCAAGCCCTTGGGTATGCAGGAATCAGTCTTGTGATCACCCTGCTTCGTCAGCTCGTTCTTCCTGTTCCGCTTACCTGGGTTCTTGCCCGTCTCTTCGGTCTTGATCTTTCCTGGTATTCGTTTGTGATTACGGAAATTCTCTGCGCTGGAATCTCCGTTCTGGAATGGCAGAGAATTAAAAGAAAGACGGTAAAGCATTTAAGTACAGCCACAGCTTAGCCATTCACATGCCAGATCGGACGTACGTCCGATTGGGACTTCAATTTGTTTTATACTCAATCGCAAAAACAAAACAGCCGAAGAATAAAGGAGAAATCCCGTATTCTTCGGCTTTTCGTATTTCCGGCTCGAATAGGAATCAGAAAAGAAACAGCAACGAATCCAGAGACATTAGAAGTAAGACGTAAAAGCTGCAGATCCTTTATGGATGGGATCTGCCGCAGTTTTAATTATGGAATTCAGTTTGTACTGCGAATTGCTTTTAGCGGATCAGACTTGCGGAAGGTGTTTTTCTCAGTTTGAGGAGCGCCTGGTTCAGCGAAGCGGACTGGGCGTTGATCGCATCCTGTTCGGCTTTACTGTTTTTGCGCAGGTCTTTTGCGCGGTTGAGCTCGTTCTCAAAGGCGGTCCAGTTTGCTTCCTGGTAGCTGTCTTTCTGTTTGAAAACCGAATTTGATTTGGTGATCACCTGATCGAGGAGTGTCCAGTCTGGCGTATAGATCACATCGGCTTCGAATACCGCTTCAAGCGTGCGGTTTTGGACCAGGTGCTGGCGATAAAGATCGTTTCGCCGGTTTCAATGCCTTTGGCTTCCATGTCCGTGTCGTGTTCCACAGGACGCCGGGAAGCAAACGCATAGTAGGAATATTTCGGAAGGCGGAACAGATCCCAGATACCGCAGGCGGAAATCGTCGGATCGTATCCGCGGTTATGGTCGATACCAATCCACATGGTCATACCGGCCATGCGTTTATTGCTGTCGGTATACAGCTTTTTACCCTCGGCTAAAGAGATTACTCCTGTTCCCTCGAAATGGAAGCCGTTGTACAGGCGATTGTTGGCCTGTTCTACCATTCGCTCTTCTCCGCCGGGGTAGTAAGTACCCGGGCCGCGGGTGACACGGCACGTATCGGTAAAGTAGCCGTACTGTTCAAGCCAGAAGTCGCCGTATTCACGAATGAAGGACTGCGATGTATCGTTCTTAAGTTCTTCCGGGCGTCCCCAGACGATATCGCCTTTCGTTGAATCATCATAGGCTTCAACGGCTGTGCGAACGGAAGGTCCTTCGGATTTTGCGATTTCTTCCAGCGAGTTGGTAAATCCAGCCGGAACGCCGGTGGATTCATTCAGCGATGTTTCAAACGCGAAAATGCAGGGGTGATTGCGGTCGCGGCGCAACATCTGGCGCGTATCGTTTTTTACGCGTTCTGCGAATACGGGGTTGTCATTCCAGTACTGCCAGCCCTGAATGGCTTCTACAACGAGAATGCCAAGCCGGTCGCATTCGTCGAGGAATGCCGGCGACTGGGCGTGGTGGGCGGTGCGAACGATCTGGAAGCCCGCGTTCTTATACAGGATGGCATCCTTGCGCTGCAGGTTGTCCGATGCCGCATAGCCGATGTACGGATATTCCTGATGACGGTTGACACCGGAAAGGAATCCCAGATGCTTCCCGTTAATTTTTACGCCTTCCGTGGCGCTGAAGATGACGGTACGAATACCGGTTGTGGTTTCTGTTCGATCCACTTCCTCGCCGTCGACGGTAACGGTGGAAACGAGCGTATACAGATTGGGGTGATCAAGATCCCACAGCTGCGGGTTTTCGAATTTGAAATTCTGCGCGATCGTCTGCGCATCACTGGCTGAAATCGTTACGGTTGAGCTTTTGGTGAGCGCTTCTTTGCCCTGCGGATCAACGTATGTCGACTTGAGGGTGACTTGCTTGTCTGCATCGGTTTCGTTGCGCACGTGCGTTTTGACAACGGCGGTCGCTTCTTGTTCACTGACCGACGGATAATCGATCAGAATTCCGCCTCCGGCTTCGATGTTTTCATACGTCGCATCGGTGATATGAACCGATTCCACGGAATGCAGATAGACGTTGCGGTAAATACCTCCGAAGTACGAGAAGTCCAGACTGCCCTGCGGCTTTCCGGGAGGAACCAGTCCATTGTCCCGGTTGTCGGTCAGGACTGTGATGACGTTTTTCTCGCCATCGCAGTGAACGGCATCCGTAATATCGAGGATGAAGGGAAGATAGCCTCCGTACTGGGTATGGTTTCCATCTTTGCTTCCGGTCAGCTTGGCTAACGGGCACTGAAGATGGGTCCCGTTGACCCATACATCGGTAACGCCCATGGCGCCTTCAAACTCGAAGTAAAGTTTTTTTTCCGGCATAGGATTCATCCAGGTAGAAGTGCTTGCGGTACATCGCTTCTCCCTGATAGTTTTTGCCGCCGCTCGCATTGTATTCTTCCAAACGAACGGGATGCGGCAGATCGACATTTTCCCAGCGTTCCAGTTCGGACTGGGGGTAGTCGACTTGAACAGCTTCTGGAATATTTGCGCGGACAAATTTCCAGCCCTGGTTGAAGTTCAGCTTCTCCCGCCCGTCGGCGGCAGTAATCTGTTCAACCGTCTGCGGCGAATCGGTTTCGTTCGCAGCGACTGTCTGGATCTGTCCTGGCAGCAGCATGCTGATGGAAAGCAGGACCATCAGCACGGGCAGACTCCATTGTCTGAGTGTTTTCATATTTCTCCTTTCCTCTCTTCGAATGTCTCAGACAAACACAGGGGGGATTTTGTCTGACGTGACGCGTTCGAGGGGAGCGTCCATCCGAAAAGCTGCTATTGTAAGCCTTTCCAAGCCTCGTTTTAGCTTTTACCTGAAATTGAAAACATGATTTAGTAAACATTTATCGATTTCCCGTTGATTTGTGCACGGACGTAAAAGAAAAATGCAGCCGAACAAATGGAAAGGTGGGATGAGAAAGCAAACGAGGAAGGAGAAGACGCCAGAAAAAAATGACGTTCTGGCATCCATGAATCCATATCGGGCACTTAAGCCATACAGAGGCTCCCATATAAAATAAATAGGATAGAAACGTTCAGTAGAAGGCAGTCTTTATTCGTTCGCTCCTGAGAGGAATGATCGGATTTCTTCGTGAGCGTAAACTTTCGCTAAGCATATTGCAGTGGCGTCCGTTTGCTCTGCTTCGATCGACAGGCAGAAAGCAGCCCGAAGATAAACGAACAGTATACAAAGCCTTTTCGGCTTTTTCCGGCTGATAGCGGAAACCAGATTTGGCTTTATAAGAGATGGAACCATTCGAGGCATTCAGAAAGACATCCTTTTTGAAAAATAAGAAGCATACGGCTCATTTGAGCAAAAAGTCACCGAGGATCCGATGCATTTACTTGACCTTGTTTGGGGATCTCTGATTAAATAAGGAAGCTGTTTGCGCAAGGAAACAGCACTTGAAATCAACTCGCGAAAATATTTTAAAAATTCACAAATAATGCTTGCATCGCTTCGATGCCCGTGTTATTATAGTTGAGCGCTGAGGGGAATTGCTTCTCTCAGTCGTCAAATCACCTTTAGATATCGAAGAAAACAGCTTAAGTGAAAATCATGAAGAAATTCACAAATAGCTGTTGACAGAGATTTCTGATGATATGATAAACAAGCCTTGTGAGAGACATCGAGTTTTTCACAAACAGATG
>NZ_JBKXLD010000105.1:0-7428 GCF_047010065.1 Allobaculum sp. | reverse complement strand
TACATCGCCTGGCTGGCTGCCTGAGCTGCCTTTTCGAGCTGACTGAGCAGAGTTTCGACTTTGGTCATGTCGTTTTCGTCGAGGGCTTTCTGCAGGTCGTCGCGCAGGTTCTTCAGTTCGCCGGCTTCTTTTTCCGGGATCTTATCCTTGTCGTCTTCGAGCATGGCGTCGATCTGGGCAATGAAGCCGTCGGCTTTGTTACGGGTTTCGACTTCCGCTTTACGCTTTTCGTCGGCTGCCTTGTTGGCTTCCGCATCCTTAACCATGCGGTCGATTTCTTCTTCACTCAGACCATTGGAGTTCTGGATGACGATCTTCTGTTCCTTGCCGGACGCTTTATCCTTTGCGGTTACGTTAACGATACCGTTGGAGTCGATATCGAAGGAAACTTCGATCTGAGGTACGCCGCGGCGAGCCGGAGCGATTCCGCTCAGTTGGAAGTTGCCGAGTTCCTTGTTGTCGGCAGCCATTGGACGTTCACCCTGGAGGACTTTGATGTCAACAGCAGGCTGGTTGTCCGCAGCGGTCGAGAAGATCTGGGATTTGTGTGTAGGAATGGTAGTGTTGCGGGTGATCAGCGGAGTCATAACGCCGCCGGCCGTTTCAATACCCAGCGTCAGCGGAGTAACGTCGAGCAGTACAACGTCTTTCAGATCGCCGGCGATAACGGAACCCTGAATAGCGGCACCGATGGCAACGGCTTCATCCGGGTTAACGGACTTGTTCGGTTCTTTGCCAGTAGCTTTCTTAACGGCTTCCTGAACAGCCGGGATACGTGTGGATCCGCCAATCAGCAGAACTTCATCGATTTCGGATGTAGTCAGGTCAGCGTCTTTCAGCGCGTTGTTAATCGGGGTGATTGTGCGTTCAACGAGGTCTTTAGTCATTTCGTTGAATTTTGCGCGGGTCAGCGTAGCGTCAAAGTGGATTGGGCCGGCAGGACCAGCGGACAGGAACGGCAGAGAAATGGCTGCCTGCATTGTGGAGGACAGGTCTTTCTTCGCTTTTTCTGCGGCATCTTTAATACGCTGCATAGCCAGTTTGTCCTGACGCAGGTCAATGCCGTTGTCTTTCTTGAACTGTTCAACCATCCAGTCAGCGATTACGTTATCGAAGTCATCGCCGCCCAGGTGGGTATCCCCGTTGGTAGCCAGAACCTGGAATGCACCTTCGAAGATGTTCAGGATGGAGACATCGAATGTACCGCCGCCGAGGTCGTATACGAGGATGTTGCGTTCTTTTTTATCTTTGTCGATACCGTAGGCAAGAGCTGCTGCGGTCGGTTCGTTGATAATACGTTCAACTTCCAGACCGGCGATGGTGCCGGCATCTTTGGTTGCCTGACGCTGTGCGTCGTTAAAGTAAGCCGGAACGGTAATGACAGCCTGTTTTACCGGTTCGCCAAGGTATTCTTCTGCATACGTTTTCAGGTACTGCAGGATCATGGCGGAAACTTCCTGAGGGGTGTATTCCTTGCCGTCGATATTTACTTTTTCGGAAGTACCCATTTTACGTTTAATCGAAGCGATAACGTTCGGGTTGGTGATCGCCTGACGTTTTGCGGAATCACCGATGATACGTTCGTCGTCCTTAAAGGCAACGACAGACGGAGTTGTGCGGTTTCCTTCCGGGTTTGGAATTACTTTTGGCTCGCCGCCTTCCATGACTGCTACGCAGCTGTTGGTTGTACCAAGGTCAATACCAATAATCTTGCTCATATATATGTTCCTCCTTATTCGCTCACTTTAACGAGCGCGGGCCGCAGCAGGCGGTCCTTGAGTTTGTAGCCTTTCTGAAGTACTTCAATAACCTGGCCCGGTTCGACGCCTTCTTTTTTCTCTGTCTGCAGAGCCTGCATCAGGTTCGGGTCAAAGGGCTGGCTCTCGGCGTTAATTTCCGTAACACCTTCATTGGTCAGGGCGTTGATAAACTGCGTCCGGATCATGTCAAATCCCTTGAGGAAGTTTTCCATTTCGGGGTTTGAAGGTTCTACGTCCAGAGCCCGGTTCAGGTTATCGAGAATCGGGAGCAGCTCGAGAGCTGCCGACTGGAATCGGTATTTCTTTGCCTGTTCGGTTTCCCGAAGCAGACGCTTGCGGGTATTGTCGGTATCCGCGTATGCACGAAGCAGAGCGTTTTTACTGTCGGCAAGTTCCTGCTGAAGCGAATCGATTTCCTTGTTCAGGCTATCGATCGGATCGTCCGAAACCGCTTCGGCTTCCACATCGGGCTGGGCGGATTCAGTCGGTTCCAGGTCTTTTTCTTCCTGGACTTCAGGCTGTACCGGCTTGTTCTGCGGTTTCTTTGACTGATTTTTACTCATCCTGTCCTCCTCCTTTTTGTCCGGGTCCGAATCGTTTTTCAATGAATTCGGACAGACAGTCCATCAGAGCGATTACTTTTGAATACGGCATTCGGTTCGGGCCGATGACCATCAGCTGTCCCTGCTCGTCCTTGCCTGCGTCAAAGGCGGACGTGACGATGGAACAGTCGCCAATCTGAATCAGCTTGTTTCTTGGCGAGATGACCGTCTGCACATTGTCCGGATCGCCGGCCCATTCATGAAACAGATGCTCATTTTCCAGAATCCGCATCAGCTCTTCGAGCTTTGGCATATTCTGGAATTCCGGCTGGGCGAGCATGTTCGCTCTTCCGCAGACGGTGGAGTTTGAATGGGTAAATCCCATGACGGCGGAAGCAAATGCCTCGAAGAGGACTTCGCTTCTTCCGACCATGGCGGAAAACTCCGGTCGAATCGATTCAAAGCGTTTTGTCAGTTCACTGATTGGCGTACCGGTCAGCCTCTCATTGAGAAGCGCGGTACACCGCTTGAGATCTTCAAGCGATACGTCGCCATCGAAATGAAAAATCCGATGTTCAGTATGGCCGGTGTTCGTGATGACCACGGCTACGGCCTGTTTTTCGCTGATTGGGATCAGAGACAGCTGGATGAGCGTCTGCTCATGGGCAGCCGGTTCGATGACCATCGACGTCAGATGGGTCATGTCCGCGAGGATCGATGCGCTGATGCGCGTTACATCTTCGAGGGACCCCTGCCGCTTCGAAAAGACTTTTCGTAAAGCTTCTTCCATCTGCGGATCGAGCGAAATTTCCATCAGGTTTTCTACATAATAGCGATAACCTTTCGGTGCCGGAATTCTGCCGCTTGAAAGATGTGTTTTCTCAAGAAGACCCTCTTTTTCAAGCAGCGCGAGTTCATTTCGAATCGTAGCTGAGGAGACCGAGAAATCGAGAAGAGACATCAGAGTCTTGGAACCGACCGGTTCAGCGGTGTACGTGAACTGTTCGACCAGCGCTTTGAGAATGGCTTTCTGTCGTTGTGTCAGATCCATGATTCCCACTCCAATCTCATATTTGGCACTCAATCTGTTCAACTGCTAATAATGATAGCACAGGTTTTGGCAGATGCAAGCCTCAAGTGCTATCTATGAATATTCTGACAGTACCGTTACCCTTTGCCTATTCAGATGCCTGTCGGATTACCGACGCTATATACTGAATTCATGAACAGAAATCATCTGAATCTTGAACCATTTTCATGTTCCGCCATCCATGGCGGTTATACACTCCAAACGCCCGAAGTCCCGGAGCGCGGCAGTCTCGCCCTCCATATTTGCGACAATCCCGAAGACGTTTTAAATGCGAGAGCGCTGCTCGCTCAGGATACCCTTCCTCTTGATCACTGGGTGCTCGCCTGGCAGAAACATACAGGCCGAGTTGTTCGCGTTTCTGCGCAGGATCGCGGCCGCGGTGCGCTGGAAGCAGAAAGTTCCATTCTGGAAACCGACGGTCTGTATACGACCGATCCAGACGTGCTCATCGGCGTCTTTACGGCCGACTGCCTTGGCATTCTTCTTTACGATCCCGCCGTGCCCTTCGTCGCAGCTGTCCATTCCGGCTGGCGCGGAACGGCTCAGGCGATTCTGATTCACCTTCTCGAGGCGTTAAAAAAGGATGGACTGCTCCATCCCGCTACGCTTCAGGTTCGCTTTTCGCCTTCGCTGATGAAAGATTCCTTTGAAGTGCAGGAAGATGTCGTCGAAGCGTTTGAAAAAATGGCGAAAGAATACGATCTCGATTTAAGCGATGTCATCTTTCCGCAGGAAAACGGCCGTTTTCTGATCGATCATCAGGCGCTGCAGATCCACATGCTTCAGAAATACGGAATTCCCGCAGAGAACATTCACCTCAGTTCGACCGATACGAAAACGTCCCCAGAATGTTTTTCCTATCGGCGCGACGGTCGAAACTGCGGCGAACATTTTTCCTGGATTTACATCGACTCCTCAAAGGAAAAACCGTCAACTGCGAAGTAAATCCTTTGCTGCTTTTGGAAAACAGAAATTTGTTAAACGCAAAAAGAAGCTTTACGAAAGCCGGATATGCGATCGGACATGGGTCCGATCGTTCTGGATGCATTTCGCAAAGACCTCTTCTTTTTTCATTCTATGACGTGTAATTCTATAGATTTCTGGAAGATTGCTTTTCCGACTTTGTCATAGCCGGCTGAGTTGCCCGGCAAAATCCCGTTGAGCGTCCGCTTACGACTTTGGAGTGACCGGAAAAAATTTCGGTTTTCCAGTCTGCAGGATCTGGATCCGTGCGAGGATCGCTCAAATACAGTTCATAGGGAGCATTGACGATCGCATAGCCGTTTTCTTCGATCCATTTCAGCGCCGCTCCATACGATTCGCTGAGCGTACTGTAGTTTCCCGTATGGAGAACGCGAACGCACAAATCACCGCCGGTCTCCCCGTTTGCCTGCCCGGCAGGGCAGACGGGGAAGAAGACTTCCAGTTCCGTTTTTTCCGGATTAAAGTCCTGATCGAGATACCGGGTTCCCGGCGCGTCGCACAGACGGAGCTGTTTTTTGTCCGCTTCTTCAAAAAGGCGGCTCATCAGTCCGCCGTATTCAGCAATCGACGTAACGGCATGGAGTGCATAGACCGGTGTCTTTTCGGTTTTTACCAGTTCAGTTGTACGGTTCATAAAAATCCTTTCCGGCCTGTCCGAAAGAATCTGTCGAATTTCTTCCTGTCTCTGGCGCTGGCTTTCGATCTGGATCTGCATCTCTTCAAGCTTATGGGCAGGCGCCTTTTGAATCTGTGTTTGAGACGCCTGCAGAAGTTCGCCGATTTCCTGCAGCGAAAAGCCGAAGCGCTTATAGCGCCGTATGAGCAGAATCTGCTCAATCTGTTCGGGCGCACAGCAGCGAAACCCAGTTTTCTCATCAACATATTCCGGGTGAAGCGGGCCAATCTGGTCATACCAGCGCAGCGTTTTGACGCTCATCGGACAAGCCTGTGGCATTTTTCCAATCGAGATCATGCATCGCTCCTTTGCGTAAGCGTCTTCAGTGTAATCCCTCCCCAGACGGGAGAGGCAAGCGCAGCAGGCGAAAAGCTCTGAATTTTTCTTTCACCGAAAAACGGACTGGGCAGATCTGCAGCTTTTTGCCCACCAGTATGACAAAGGAGGTGGCAGCCTGTCACTGGCTGCCGCCTCCTGGATTTCTTATGGAGGACGCGATTTCTTTTTTGTGGATCAGTGCGCGCAGCGGCCGGAGCGGTCGGCGCGCCGGGCCATCATTTCCGCGGTCCCGCGGCGCAGTTCAAATACGCGGCGATAGCGGGTGGGCAGATCGTATTTCATGCCTTCCTGAAGCCAGCCAAACAGCAGCCCCAGCATTTCCATACGGTAAACGGAAGTGATGATTTCCTGATCTTCCTCGCTGATATCGTAATGCACGAACAGGCTGTGGTTCAGAAGCCGTCCAAGCATTTCATCGATCAGACAGCGGATCTGATAATCGAGCACTTCACGGTTTTTGGAGTAGTAGACATTCCGGTAAAAGGCGATATTGTCCTGAAAACACTGCGCGCAGCGCAGAAATCCTTCCTGAAGACTTTCCACCTCCGGCGCATACATAGCCTGGCGGATCTGGTCTTCCATGATAGACACGGTCAGACTGGGAAGATCTTCAAAATGGTAATAAAAAGAGTTCCGGTTAATTCCGCAGATTTCCACGATTTCCTTGACCGTGATCTTATCTGCAGGCTTCTTTTCACACAGTGCGATATACGCGTCCTGAATTGCTTTTCGAGTCTGCTTCATACTCTTTTCCCCTTGAGGCCGACAGGTTTCTGCGGCACTCTCCCTTCTTCTGGCTATGAAGATGATTGTACAGGAAGCTTGTCCCAGACGCTTTATTTTTTAGACAGCTTCGTACCTCCTCATTAACAGAATAATCCTTTCTTCTCATTCGGCCAGAGCTCCTCGGTCAAAATCCAGGAGTTTGGCCGGATTCCGGTTTGTCGGACGTCACCGCAAAGGAAACAGACCTAAAATGGAGCCGAGGTGATCATCATGTGGGTTCTTTACGCGTTTGGCTCCGCCTTCTTTGCGGGCGTAACGGCTATTCTGGCCAAGCTCGGCATTCGACGGACGGACTCCACTACGGCTACGGCCATACGCACCATTGTTGTTTTACTGTTTACCTGGCTGATCGTCTGGATCACGCATGTCGGCGGCCAGATTTCTTCGATCAGCCCGAAAAGCCTGCTGTTTCTTGTCCTTTCCGGTCTGGCGACCGGCGCCAGCTGGCTCTGCTACTTTAAGGCGCTGTCCACCGGACCCGTTTCTCAGGTTGCCGCAGTCGATAAGCTGAGCGTCGTTCTGACCATTCTTCTTTCGTTTCTGCTCCTTCACGAAACGGTTTCCGGCTATAAGATTCTCGGTACAGTTCTGATTATGGCGGGAACGTGGATGATGCTCGATCCCGATCCGCTCGCCCAGTATCTGGCGCGTCGAAAAAAAGCCAGAGCTTCCCCGCAGAAAAACACCACAAACAAGAAAGAGAGCAGTACGTCCAAAAGCTGGCTGCTTTACGCGATCGCCTCGGCGGTTTTCGCCTCTTTGACATCGATTCTAGGCAAGGTCGGCATTGAAAACGTAGATTCCAATCTTGGTACCGCCATTCGAACGATTGTCGTTCTGATCATGGCATGGGTCATGGTCTTCGTGACGAAAAAGCAGAACACCCTGCGCCATATTTCCAGAAAGGAACTGTTTTTCATCTGCCTTTCCGGCGTGGCCACCGGCGCAAGCTGGCTGTGCTTTTACGCCGCTTTGCAGCAGGGACAGGCCAGCGTTGTCATTCCAATCGACAAGCTGTCCATTCTCGTTACCGTCCTCTTTTCGTGGATTGTCTTTCATGAGCGGCTTTCCAAAAAAGCGCTGGCCGGTCTGCTTCTTCTGACCGTCGGTACGCTCGTCATGCTTCTTTAGGCAGACTTCCCTGTTTTCTAATTTCCATCCGAAGTCATTTTTACGAAAAGCGCTTTAAAGTTTTTCGTTTCGTCGTAAGTGTCAAACAATCGACGGGTATACGCGAGACTGAATATTAGA
>NZ_JBKXLD010000104.1:5395-7737 GCF_047010065.1 Allobaculum sp. | reverse complement strand
GTTTCTTTGCGCGCTGCTGGCGTGCGGGGTCGTTTCGCTCTGCGGCATGCTTGGCTTTGTCGGCCTCATTGTCCCTGCCTGGCTTTCGCGCTATCGTCTGCCGTTTAAGACGTTTCTGCTTCTTTGCGTTCTGGTCGGCGCACTGCTCGTCGGCGCGGCGGATCTGATCGGCCGCTGGATTTTGCTTCCGTGGGAGCTGCCGGCCGGACTGGTCCTCTCACTGGCTGGCGGTCCGTATTTTCTCTATCTGCTTCTGGAAAGGAGAAAACTGGATGCTTAAAGCTGAACATATTCGCGCCGGCTACGGAAACAAAGTCGTCATCCAAGACTTTTCCTCCGATTTTAAAGAAGGAAAGCTGTATATCATCCTCGGCCGCAACGGTTCCGGCAAAAGTACGCTGCTTTCCATTCTCGGCGGCTGGATGAAACCGCAAAGCGGCAGCGTATTGTACAACGGGAAAAATCTCCTTCCTCTTTCTGCGATGGAACGGGCGAGAATTACCGGGCGAATCGCGGACGATACGCTCAATGTGCAGATGAGCGTTCAGCGCTTTGTGGAACTGGGCGATTACGCCAGAGAAGAGAGCCGGTTTTCGCGTTTCTGGAAAAAAGCCGGGAAGACAGATCTCTCCGGCATGCAGTCAGAAGATGCAGCAAAACGGGCACAGGATGCGATGCGTGCATTGTCGATTGACGCGCTGGCGACACATCGCCTGGATGAAGTGTCCGCAGGCGAACGGCAGAAAGCGGCCATCGCACAGGTGCTCGTTCAAAACCCGCACTGTCTGTTTCTGGATGAACCGGGAGCCAACCTCGATCCTTCCGCGCGTTTTGAACTCATGGATCTGCTCTGCATGCTGAAAGATCCTTCGCGCATTCTCGTCGTCGTGGCGCACGATCTTGATCTCGCTTTACGCTATGCGGATGAAATTCTCGTCCTGGATGGACATCAGAAAGTGTTTCAGGGCAGCGCAATCGAACTTGCCCAAAGCGATCTTCTGCAGGAAGTTTTCGAGATCCGCCTGAACGACTGGGATCCGTCTACCCGAACAGCCAGACTGTTTCTGCTTCGTGAAAATCGAACGTTCTTTACGGTACGGGATGAATAAACTTTTTCGATTTTCAGGAATGGGTGTACGTTTTCTTTACGGCTCAAACGGTTTATACAGGACCGGTTTGAAAAGAGAGAAAAGAGGTACGAAACGATGAAGCATAAACTCGAACCTTGCGAGCTGACGACGATCTGTCTGCTCACACGGAATGATGAAATTCTTTTACAGAAACGGAATAAAGGCGAATGGGACGGCTGGGTTTTCCCCGGCGGCCATGTCGAACACGGCGAATCGTTCGTCCACGCCTGCAAGCGGGAAGTTCTCGAAGAAACCGGGCTGCGCCTGCGTACGGTGAAACTGGTCGGCGTGAAACAGTTTCCTCATGGCGATTCCCGCTATATCGTTTTCCTGTTTCGCTCAGACGACTTCGAAGGCAGTCTGATTTCCAGCGAAGAAGGCGAAAACCGCTGGTTTAAGAGGGATGAACTCCCAGAGGGACTCGTCATGGACTTTGATCTGATGCTGGAAGCGATGGACAACGATCATCTCGGTGAATTTCAGTATCGAATCGAAGACGGTCTGTATGTGCCGATTCTCTTTTACGATGACAAAGAGCAGCCGGTACAGCTCAAAGCCGAACACAAAGCCGGAAGCTGATCCGGTCTGGCTTCCAACGAAAATTTCAAAAGAAACAGGCAGAGGAAATCTCTGACTGCACGAAAAAATGCGAACGGCTTTAAGCTGGCTGTTCGCATTTTTATGTCTTCGTGTTTCCTGTTTTCGTATTTTGGGTCTTTGCATACGTGATGGGGTCAGGGAAGCAGCGTTTCAATGGCTTCGGCCATGCCGCGTGCATCTGGCGTTTCGGCAATGCGAAGATCGATCGCTCTCTTACTGCGTTCATTTTCCAGAACATCGGCAACTTCTTTCGAAATGGCAACAATACATTTTGTACGGTCGAGCAGATGATCGCGCAGGACGGCTTTGGCACATTCCCGGCTGGAAACGGCGAGCACATCCGTCTGGAGAAGCTCTTTCCAGGCCGGTGAATCGTCTTTTACTTTTGCCGGGAGAAAATCCATGCTCGAACTTTCAAAAGTCACTTCATAGAGCGGATGTTCTAGCACAGTAATCGAAGAAATTTCCTGCAGTCCTCTGGAGAGAACATCAATGGCCTGCCGGCTTTGCGCGAGGAAAACGCGATCTCCCTCAGCGAGTTCGGGCTTGAGGTTTTCAAGAAGGGATTGACTGGAGGAAGGCGATGCGACAAGGTCGGCGAAAATCCCGTAC